>JANYFQ010000266.1 GCA_025362615.1 Hymenobacter sp.
GACGAAAACGCCTACCGCGACCGCAACAAGGTCGAACGGTTTTTCGGCCGCCTGAAGCGCCACCGCCGCCTGGCCACGCGCTACGACAAAACCGTGATGTCTTTCCTTGCATTCTGGCATATTGGAGCAGCTCTTGACTGGCTTAGATAAATACTTCATTTTTAATTGTCCTCACGCCCTAGTGGTGTCGGCCCCGGTGCATCTTGTTGATGACGAAGGTTACGACGCCCCATACCTGGAAACGGTCGCCCAGCAGGCTGGTGTCGATGGGGCTGTGGGTGGGGTTGTCGGGAATGAGCCAGTAGCCATTAGCTCGCTTTTCGAGCCGCTTGACGGTGAACTCGCCATCAACGGCCGCTACCACAATGTCGCCCGGCCCGGGAGTGAGGGAGCAGTCGACGGCCATCAGGGCTCCGTCGGCAATGTGCGAGGGCGCTCCGTCCATGCTGGTGCCTTGCACGCGGGCCAGGTAGGTGCAGTCGGGGTGGGGAAGCAGCATCTTATTGAGGTCGATTTTGGACCCCATGTAGTCCTGGGCCGGGCTGGGAAAGCCAGCGGGAATGGGAGTTTCGCACTGCAGCAGCCACAGCGGCTCGCGGATGATTTGCAGGATTTCGACGTTGGCCATGAGACAGGAGGCTAATGATTTTAGGTAATCGGGCTGCAAGTAACAACAGATTTACTAAAAAATTTAGTAGGCGGTCTTGGTCCAGTTCGGTTAGTGCGGCGAGTAATGGTTGGATAGGGCCGGGTTCCCGACTTTGAATCTGGCTTTGAAATGTTGTGTAGGTGACTGAAATTCAATATGAATAGGGGGTTGCGCGGCTGGCTTTGATGCCCTCTTTACTAACCTATTTGAATAGAATCTGTACGGGAGTGCTGGCTGACGCAGCAGCAGATGCTGGCTCGTGCTGAAGCTGGGATTGCGCGAAAGCAGCGTACTTTACAGCCCCAACCGAACCAGGTGATGAACGCTACCCTGTACCTGCCCGACCAGCCGCCGCGAGCGGTATCTACCGATGGCCTGAGTATGCCGAACCCGGCGACGGGGTTTGCGCGGGTGCCTGATGAAGTACCAAGTCTGTTAGGCTGTAGTCTGGGCTTGTGGACTTGCTAGCTTGTGGGCTGGGTTATGTGGCTTATTCGGTGTTTGACTGTGAAGGGCCGGTGAATGAGGCTGCTATGGCAGCAGTGGCGGCAGTGTCGGACGTGGGGTTTGGTTTGGACGATGAAGAAACGGTTTTGCGTGGGGCGGTGCTGGTGGTTCAGGCGCTGTAACAATCTGTGCCAGATGGGCTAGCGAGCCCAGGCCCCCTAAGGCGGGGCGGTACGCCTTAGGCTACAGTGGTTGAGTCACCAGGTTCTGGAATAGCTCATACTCGCGGGGGCCACCGGGGCGACTGGTTACCTTGTCGCGGAACAGGACGCGGAACGATACAGGAGCGGGCCAGGATGCCCTCAGCTTGTGCTGGGTTAGCAGCCGGTTACCCGCAAGTCGGTAGGTGCCAGGCTCCATTTCGGAAAGGTCGGCCAGGGCAAGCTCGTCACATTCAAGCAACAGGTCGTGGGCATCAGTGAAGTCGGTGTCCACCCCAACGTGTGTGTCGGAATAGCTGCATTCCACTGCCTTGTTACCATCGTGAAAATTGGAATTGCCAACCTGGACTCGTTGGGCTAAGGGGTGGTCAGGACCAATAAGGCTTAGCAACTCATTGTAGACCCAATAGTCAGGAACGATAATGTCCACTGTGTCGAGCTTTGTAATGTCCAAGCCGGGTTTGAGGAGAATTTCCTGTTGGGAAACGTCTTTGAACTCGGGAAATCTTTCATCTAGGAAGCCGTCGGAATCCAAGCGATAGAAAAGTAGGTCATTAGGGTTAAATCGGCCAAACATCTGACGCAGGGGACCGTGGATGACAGCGTTGCGCTGCATATTGCCGTCGCTGATGTGAAAGCGTTCGGGCTGGGTGGCCAGAATTTCGGCAAGCCGAAAGCGAAAATAAACGGGAATCGGACACTTGGGAAAGCCCAGACTTTCGGCAGCCAAGTAATGTTTCTCATTATCACCACGCCATGAGGCATCCAAACCTAACCGTTCAACATAGAATTGGGTCAGTGTGTGCGGGCGATAATAAAGTCTGGCGTAACTCCAAACCTCTGAGGGAAAATGGTTGATGCTGCCTGATGCATCAGCTAGTTTGTGGCTGGTTTTCAACACTTCGCGCCGGCTCAACAACTGCCCGGAACGGATGATGGAGGCAGCGTTGGTGAGGTGGGTAGAGTGAAAAGCGTAGCCGGCCCACTGTGGTGAACGAGGTGCGTGGCACTCCAAAGCATAGAGGTAGGGCAAAACACGGGTTTCGTCGTCTTTGATGAGCTTTCTGACTTCTGCCTGGGCATTCTTGGGCAGGCCAGCGTGAACGGCCAAAACCGGGAAGTCCCAGTAGCGGCGGAACCGCTGCACCCAGCCTTGCTCGAAATTGCCAGCCCACGAACGGCGCGAGAGCGTAGGCCAGTGCAGGTATTTCGCAAGCCCGTCGAGCAGTTGCGTGGTGAAGCGAATATCAGGGCGGCCGCTGAGGTGGGGCCAGTCCCAAGGCAGGTCGGCGGTGGGCACGAGCAGGAGGGCGGGCTGGACGGGCCGATGCGTCTTGTCTTTGGAAACGGGCGGGTCGGCAAGAGCAGAGCTGTGCGAGAGGGCGGTAAAGTCCCAGCGTGAAGCAAACTCGCGCAACAACTCGGCGGTGAGACTGAAGGGAGGGTTACGGGAAAGAATGCCCCAATTCAGGCAATCCTGAAACTCGTGGATAGAAGCGGCTGACCAGTCGAGACGGCTCAGCCCCGACAGGTAAGCCCAATCGAGCGAATAACCAACGAAGTCGCGGAGCTTTTCAAAACTCCACTTGAGGTCGGGGCGGCGAACGAGCGCGGCCCAGTCCCAAGGCTGGTTGGCGAGGAGCACCAGGGGTGGGTGGTCAAATTCTACAGCGCGGTTGGTAGAAAGTGCTGCCCAATCCCAAGGCTGACTAGCAAGCTGCTCCACGGTTGCAAGCTTGATTTTCAAGCCTTGATTGGCAGAAAGAGCAGCCCAGTCCCAACCTTTGTCTTGCAGGCCAAGCAAGTCTTCATCGGCCAGCCGCAAGGCTGGCGACGCTGATAACGCAGCCCAATCCCAGGGCTTGCCGGCGTAGGTCTGAAGCAGCTCGCCGAAAAAAGTCAGGTCCCGCCGCAGGCTTAGCATCGGCCAGTCGATAAAGTGGGCGAAGCGCTCGAAGTGCTTTCTCGCCTCGCTGAACTCCCGGTAGGGCCGGATGAAGGCACTATGCTGCGAAATGTAAGCCCAATCCCACTTCCACTTTAACTCTTTATCCAGCAAATAACCACGTTCAGCGTTAAAGTCAGTATTACGCGAAAGGGTAGGCCAGTGCCAAAGCGACTGGTAGCGCCGCAAGGTGTCCACAGCGAGCCGATGAGCCAGGCGGGAGTCGTCGGATAACACTTCCCAATCGAGGGGTAAGGCTGCCAATTCTTTGACGGAGAGTGGCGGGTAGGCACGGGCAGCAGCGTTGGCATCGGATATGACGGCCTCAACCGGCAGGCGGCGGGTGAACGCAGCGCAGGCCGTGGTCCTCACGTCCGGTTTGGTAAGTCGCAGCAGGCGGCGAGACCAGTCGGGCAGGTTGTCGGCGAGGTCATCAGGTGCAACCAGCGTTTCCAGCACGTGGTCCCAGGGCAAGTGTTCGCGCACCACCTCGTGGTCGAGCAGCCGGGTTAGCACCAAGTGAGCAAAAGCAGGCTGGCGGGCCAGATAATTCCAATCGAGGTAAGGGGCAAGCGTGTCCAAATGCGCCTCGACCTGGGCGGGGGCAAGCAGCCGGCTGACCTGAGGCCACGGCAGCCACGGCTGGACCCAGGAGTCCAGCACCCAAGTGCTTGTCAGCAATGGCCGCATAAGGGGCCGCTGCACTATGACGTTCCAATCGACCTTGGGGGCTGCTGCCGCCAAGTGCGCATCGAGCTGCTCCGGTGCAAGGTGCTGGCTGACGTAGCTCCAGTCCCAGGGGAGCAGCAGCCCCGGCGCAGTGGTCAAACTGAAATCGAGGGGAAGCCTGGCGGCGGCGGGCCGCGACAAGTCGGCCAGTCGGGGGTCTGGGGTGTGGTGGTAATAGATTTCAGCCTCGCGCAGCAGGTCAGTCAGTTGGTCGGGCGGCAGATGGCCGGCCAGGGCGGCCAAGTCCCAGGCGAGATTAAAGCTGGGGCGGGCAAGCAACTCCCGCGCCACCGCAGCGGGGTCGCGGCGGCTAAGCTCCGCGAAGTCGAGATGAGGGCTATAGTCAGCAAGCCAACCCAGGAGCGTCGGTACGGGCAGGGCGCGGTTAGCATAATGCCAAAGGTCGGGCAGTGCGTCGGGGCGGGCTTCAAGCAATTGGGTATGCAGGTCGGGCAGCCGGCTTGCCACCTCGCCTGCCCCGAAGCGGGCAAGCAGCTGGCTCCACACAATGCGGTCGCGGTAGCGGGCCGTGAGCTGTCGGGTCCAGGTCAGGCGCGGATTGCCGGACAGTCCGGCCCAATCCCAGGCGAAGTCAGGGAACTGCGCAACAAGGTCGAGGCTGCCGATTTGGGCGCTGACGTGAGCGGCTCCCTGAGGGGTCTGGACCCGGTGGTGGTAGCGGGTGAAATGGTCGGTTGTCCAGGTGACGGAAGGATGGCACTCGAATCCGGCTGCCGACCAGTTGGATGCCCAATGCAGCAATTCCAGCTTGTCGAAGAAAGCGACCAGCTCAGGCGTCCACGCCAGGTTTTGGGTGGTGAGCGGGTTGATGTCGTGGCGGTGGGTCTGAACGAGGCTCAGCAGGCAGCCCAGCGTGAAGTTTGCCGGGGTGGGCTGACCGGGGCCAAGCAGACGTTCGAGCACCTGCGGCCAGGGAAGGCGGGCAGCCAGCGAGGGCAACTGGTCCCAGAGAAACTGCTGGGATAGGGTGCCGACGACGTAGCGCCAATCCCAATGACCAAGCTGACTGGCAGCAATTTCGGTCAGCAAGGCGGCTTCTAAAAAAGCTGCCCCGCGGCCCAGCAGGACGGCACGGCTGAAAGGCAGTACGCCAAGGTGGGCAAGAATAAAGCCTTCGGACAAACTTTCGGCCAGGGTGGCCCAGTCCCATTGGAAGCTTTCGGAGCGGCCCAGCTGGTCGGCCCAGGGTGAGCGCAGCAACTGAGTCAGCCAGTTTTCGACGGCGGCCGGGGTGCGGCCCGACAAGACCTCAAAATCCCAGGGATAGAGCAGGGTACCGTCGGGGGCAACCCTGGCAATTCGGGAGGTGATAAACTCCTCGGAGAAGCGGGCTGAAAGCACGGCCCAATCCCATAAAGCCGGGTAGCTGTCCAACTCAGCTTCTAGCAGCGGCAGTGGAATAAGCTCGGAAAGCCGGCGGCGTTCCGGGGCAGGGAGGAGCTTTAGCAGCGTCAGCAGCGTGTCCGGGGCAGACCACGCCAGGCGAGGGTCAGGCAGTAGCAGGGGCCAGCGCCAATCGGCGGCGAAGCGAGCCAGTGCAGGGGCATCAATAACCGCAGCGGGGTCAGCCCAGATAGCGGCAAACTCGGCGGCGTGGCCCCAGCGCAACCGGAGGGCGGCGTTGGCCGGCTCGTTGAGGGCGGCGGTCAGCGTGGGGCTGGCCTGACCGGATGCCGCCCCGGTAATGCGGTAGTCGGGGGCGTCCTGCCCGGTTGGCGTACCAATCAGCCGGTAGCAGTAGCCGGTAACCGGGACGGAACGGGACGGGGGGTAAGTGGCGGGGCGTGGGGCAGGCACCAACTCCAGCACTTCGACAGCTTCAGCAGAGCCGGAATCGGCCAGTTGGGTGCTAACTATGGCAAGCACAGCCGCCGTGTCGGCCAGGGGAGCGGCGGGTGGCGCACCGCCGGGCGTTGCGGCTTCGGGCTGGCGGCCGGGGTGCTGCTGGCGCTGCTCGCCGGCGAGGCAGGTTGTAAGTCCCAGGCTGGCAAAGGGAAAGTCGGCCGGCACTGCCAGCCCGGAGAACTGCCAATAGGCGCACCCAGCCGTAAAATACTCGTACTTGACTCGCTGCTGCAAAGCCACCGCAGCAAAAGCCGTGCGGCGTACCAAGCCGGTTTTTAACCGGTTAATCAGGCCAAAGTCCTCCAGGTCCTTCAACAGGTCGTTCCACAAAGCCACCTCTGCCGGGTCGCGGTAGCGTAGCGGGTCGGCAGTAAAGTCGTCGGCAAGGGCAAAGCCCAGGGCGGTGCCGAGTTCTTGCTCCTGCACTTCCCCGTCGAAAAAATCGAGGAAGCTCAGAATGACTGCTTCTTCGGGCAGTATCGGGCGGGCACGGCGGCAGCTTACCTGTACCTCAGGCTGAGTTGCTGTCAGCGAATAGTCGGGCGCGAAAAGAAAGGAAAACCCGGAGTATGGGCTGGCAGCAGCCGAATAGTCAGACATGGTAGCTGAGGCTTAGCGGGGTTAGGCTGGCAGGTAGGGCAGCAGGGCAGTATAAGGCACGACGCGCCCACGGGCTTGCACCGTCTCGTACACGCGGCGGTAGCAGTCGTGGCGGCTGAAGTGGCGGCTGTTGCCCACGATAATCAACAGGCGCTTGGCCCGGGAGAGGGCTACGTTCAGCCGATTGGGGAATTGCGCGAAGCCCAGGCTGGTCTGCGGCAGGTAGCCGCCGCTGTCGGGGTAGGTGTCTAGGTCGGGAGCCTGCGCGGCCGAGTGGGCCAGCGTGTCGCTGCGCACCAGCGACACCACTACGATGTTGCGCTCCATACCCTGAAATTTGTCTACCGTCTGCACCCGGGCAGGCAGCCGGCCGGCAAACTGCGCGGCTACCTCCTGAAGCAGCTTCACTTGGCGGCCATAGAAGGTGATAAGCGCAACCTCCTGCTCCTCGGGCTTGCGCCAATGCGCCTGAAACCCGGCGAAGCCCTCACTTTCGGACAAGCAGGCAAGCACAGCCCGCACAGCTTCGGCCTCGGCCAGATTGACGCGGGAGGTGCCGGCCAGCATCTCGGGCGCGTCCACTTCCACCCAAACCAGATGGTCGGTTGGAGTGAGTAAAGCCGGGTGGCTGAGGCCGTGGTAGCGGCTGAGCGGGTGCGCCAGGTCGGGCGCATCGGCCAACGCTACGGGCACCCCGCACTTCAGGCCGCCGTCGGCCACGTAGAACTGCTCTATCACGGCATTGATGTCGGGGTGCATCCGGTACTGCGTGTCGAAGCGCGAAACGACGCCGGGCTGCACCCCGGGCCGCGTGAAAAGGCGCTCAAACTGCGAGGTTTCGGCATCGGCGCGGGAAAACTGCCGGGCCAGCTCCGGCTCACCGGCTTCTATCAGCGTGTTGCGAAACTCCTCCGGGTCGAGCAGCGGGGGCAGTTGGCGATGGTCGCCGATGACGATGGCCCGGTGGGCATAAATCAGGGCCAGGGCCAGTTCGGGTGGGGTGGCTTTGCTGGCTTCGTCCATAACCACTACATCGAAGCGAATGCCTTTGGGTTTTGGCTCGAAGATGGGATGCGGTCCTACAGGGCTGGGCGTTGGCTCGGCAGCTTTGGCGGCCCGCTGAAATTGCTGAACGGCTTCATCAGTAGCGCACAAGCCAGAGCCAAAGACACGCTGGTATTGGTAGTAGAATTTGGTGGGCTTGCCGAGGGTGGTTTTTTCGCCTAGCGCACCGCCGGTAGCCCCAATAACATTGGTGTGGGCCAAGTACTGGCTCAACACCTTGAGCCTGGTAGCGGGCGAGGGCGAAGCAAGCGCCGCCGCCCAGGCATCGTGCAAAGCAGCGGGCACGTCAGCGGGGGCCTGCGCTCTGGCACGTCGGGCTACGTTGCGCAGCCAGCGGGGCAGGGCGTTGTCCTGCTGCTCGTCGGTCAGGTCGGCGGCCGGGGTCTCAGCCCAGGCCGTGAGCCGGGTCAGGGCGTAGCGTGCGCCTTCCGGCTCCAGCTTGCTTTCATCGCCAATGCGCACCGGCCTGACCAGATTGTGAGTGCCGTGCTCAAGCTTTTCGATGGCGTTGTCCACGGCGGTGTTGGTTTCCGAGGTGAGCAGGACGCGGCGTTGCGGGTCCTGACGCACCAGATTCCAGATAATCTGGGATATGGCCGTGGATTTGCCGGTGCCGGGCGGCCCCTGCACCAGCGCCAGGTCCGGGGCCAGCAAGCTGGCTACCACGGCCGCGTGTTGCGCCGGATTGAGATTCAGGTAGGAATGAGTGCCCACCTCCTGCCAGGTGGCAGAGCCAGGCTTCAACTCGTCGGGGTCGGCCGCACCACCGGCGGCGGCGGCATCAAATAGTGCCCAACGGGTTTGCGGGTTAAGCAGCTTCTCTTTGGGGTCGGCCACACGCCGCAATGCCCCGGAGAGGCGGGCCAGCTTTTCGCGGTCGCCGGTCAGGTTCGGGCGGATTTCTCCGGCGGCTCCAAGCCGGGCCAGCATCTGAGTACGCTGCCCGGCAGTGCTATCCGGGGGTAAGCTGAGGTGAATGAACGGGTAGCTCACCCGCACCAGTTCTCCCAGCAGCACACGCCCGGGGCCTTCGCCGACGTTTGTTTCCTCGCCCCGCAGTTGGCGCAACCGTTCGGTTTCATCTTCCCTGGACCGTTGTGGGTCTTCTTTCGCCTGGAATAGAAGCCGGTCCTGTGGGGGTAGCTGTAGGGTCAGGTGTACGCGCTCCAAGTCAGGCCGGAAGCTGTTGAGCAGGTTTTGTAAGCGCAGATTTTCGGTAACACGCTTGGTGAAAGATAAGTAGTAGGTAAAATCCAGTCGGCGGCGGTCGGTGTCCAAAGTCACCTCCACAGTGGGGAAAGCTGCCTTGAGCCGGTTGGCTAGTTCTTCAAGGCAGGCAGCTTGGGCCGCTTTATCGCCCGAAGTGGTGCGGAAGCAATAAAGCACGTCCCGTACCTGCACAGTAGCGCCACGCTTCAATCCCTCAAGGTACGCCAGCAGCATTGCATCCCCGTAATCCTTAGCTTTCAATGCCCAAAGCTTGTCTAGCTCACTGGCCACGCACATAACTGCTTTCACTCCCTTCCACGAAAAACCTGCGTTGGTCATCGTGCGCCGGAGCATCGATGCGGCTTCGGCCCGGCCCCATCGGGATAAATTGCGCTCGGAAATGGCTGCGTTGGCCGCTTCGGGCGTGGTCAGCAGCCTGATTTCAACTCTGGTCTGATAGTCGTCAGTCGCTTCGGCGCAGGCAACCTGAAACGGCAGGGCTAAGTCAGCTTGGTGCAACGACGACTCAACCTGCTGTCTTACCGCTGCGGGGTCGTCGCTGGAGCGCTTGCGCACAGCGCCTTGCAACACAGGCTCCGGGCGGTACGCGAAATAGTGTTTTTCAGCTGACTCGACCAGTGCGCCAAGGGTGAGCGGCGAAACGGTAGTATCCCAGGAAAGTGACAGGAGGCCCCGCCGGGCATCAATGTCAGCCTCCCGAAGGCCGAGCAGGGCTTGGGCCTGCTGGTAAAACTGTGTTTTATTATCTGTTGGAATGACTTCGAGCCGTAGCTCGTCGCCAGAGAAATTGTCCTCTTCTGGCAGCTTGATTTTAAGGGGCCGCTGACGGTGGCGAATAACTGCTTCTTGCGCCTGAATGAATGTTTGCCAACTGCGGCGGTGGTCTTGCAGGTCGGAGAGTTGGCGGATGCGCGGGGGCATGGCAAGAGGAGTTAAGACCAGCACAGTGGCTATGGGCAGTGAGTGGAGCGGGGACTTGGCACGCTACAAACTGTTATTTACAACAAATATGCGACGGGAAGCCAGACCAGATGCCGCCACGAGATGCCGTGGTGCTGGTAGTGAGTTGAGCCTCAAGTGCAGTATGCGCTGCTTCAGCTTTCCAGCCCCCGGCCCTCAAACGACTGCTGAAACTGGTCGAAGCTGTGGGCGACGAAGGCCAGACCGTCGGCGGCTTTCAACTCATCGAGAAACTGCTTCTGCTCGGGGCGTAGCTGGTCGCGGCCGGCTTTGACTTCGACGCCGATAAACAGGCCGTCGCGCTTGCGGAAGCCGATGATGTCGGGGACGCCGCGGCGGCCCTAGGGGTTGAAGCGGTAGCGGGTGGTTTTGGGGTCGTAGATGCCGCTGGTGTTCTGTCGCCACACACTAAAGCCCTGTAAGGTGAGGTAGGCCAGGATGGCGCTGGTGGTTTCGCCAGCCGTGGGCGGGGTGAGTTCGAGCGGAGTCTGATGGTGGCGGGCGGCTACGGGCATGGCAGCAGGTCAGAAATTGGGCTGCTCAAAGGTGGACGCGGGGAGGGTGCGGCCGGGCGAGAGGTCCTGAAAGGTGCCGTAGCGCAGGGCACAGGCGGCAATGACTTCATCGGTCGCCCCGTTGCGGTGCTTGGCTACGTCAAACAAAACGGTGTCGCGGGTGGGGGTGCCGTCCTCGTACTCGGGGATGTTGTAGTACTCGCCGCGCCACATGAAAACAATGCAGTCGGCGTCCTGCTCAAGGCTGCCGGACTCGCGCAGGTCGGAGAGGAGCGGGCGCTTCTCGCCGCCGCGCTTTTCTACGTCGCGGCTGAGTTGGGAGAGGGCGATGACGGGGGCGTTTAACTCCTTGGCCAGTTCCTTGAGGCCGCGGCTGATGCTGCCTACTTCCTGCTCGCGGTTGCCTTTCTGGTCGCCGCGCATGAGTTGGATGTAATCGACCAGAACCAGGCTCAAGGGGTGCTGGGCGTGGAGGCGGGCGCACTTGGCCCGCAGCTGCTGAATGCTGAGGCCGGGGGTGTCGTCGAGGTGCAGGCGGTGGCCGAGGGTGTTCAGGCGCTGGGTCTGCTGGCGGATGTGGGCTACCTGGTCGAGGCCGCCGGGGAGGTTGCCGCGGCGCAGGTCGGAATTGGAGTAGCCGGGGACTTCGCTGGCAATCATGCGCTGCATGAGCTACAGGGTGGGCATTTCGAGGGAGAAAATGGCGGTGTTGTGGCCGTAGTCGAGGGCAGCGGTGCGGGCGAAATGCAGCAGGGCGGCGGTTTTGCCCATTGCGGGCCGGGCGGCCAGGATGATGAGGTCGGAGGCCTGCCAGCCACCGGTGAGGCCGTCGAGTTGGCGCAGGCCGGTGGGGACGCCGGTGGTGCCGTTCTGCTGCACGGCGTGGGCCAAGTGCTTGAATGTCGCATCGAAAGCGGCGGCAGCGGTCTGACCGGGACGGGTTTCGAGGGTGCGGTGTAGGGTAGTGAGGTGGGTTTGGGCATCGGAGAGCAACTCCAGGGCGTCCCGGCTGTCGTCGTAACCGTAGGTGGCTAACTCGGTGCCGGCGCGGATGAGCACGCGGCGGGCGTGGAACTCTTGTAGCACCCGGCAATGGGTTTCGAGGTGGGCGGCCGAGTTGATGCGCAGGGTCAGGTTGGCTACGAAGTAGGCCCCGCCTACACGCTGCAAGGTGCCGCGCTTGGCCAACTGCTTAGTGACGGTGAGCTGGTCGGCGTGCAGGCCGTCGGCGACGAGGTCGCGGATGGCGGCGTAGACCTGCTGGTGAGCAAAAATGTGAAACACCTGCTCGTCGGTGAGCGTGGCCAGCATGAGGCGCTGGGCGTCGGCTTCGAGCAGCGCGGCCCCGAGCACGGCAGCCTCCAGGTCGGGGGCCTGGGGCAACTGATAAGCGGGCTTGAGTGGGGGAGCCACGGCGCGGCGGGTGGCCTGGGTGCGGTAGGTGGGGTTGTCGTGGGACATGGGGAATGGGTGGGTTAGCTCCAGCGGTTGGGGTCGGCGGGTTTGGGGGCGGTGCGGGCGCGGGTGGGTGGTGGCGTGCCGGCGGCACCGGGGGCCTGGAACTGGCTGCGGCGTCGCATCCATTGGCGGAAAGCGGCGGGCCAGTCCTGCATGGGGGTTTTGCCGCTCACGCGCCAGCCGTTGCTTTGGTAGTGGTCGTGGAAGGCGGCGGCCTCGCCCTGGGGGGCGGGGCCGGGGTGCTGCCCGGCGTATTCTTGGACCTCGGCCAGGGTGGGCGGCGCGGGGGGCGGTTTCCGTCATTTCAATTTGTACGACAGCCCCGGACGTGAGCAGACTATATTTGCTGGCCACGAACGATAATTGCCGCAACAAAACCAATGGAGACCACCGCAACTTTAGAAGCGCTGCTGGCACAGGTCATGCTGATTGCGGCGCGGCATGAAGGACGCGGCAGCACAACGGACGAGAGATTCAATATTTTCCGTATTCTTGGCGTGGAAACGGCGGAGGTTGGTACACATTCGGCTTTTATTTCCGAACTGCTGAACCCTGCTGGCAGTCATGGCTTGGGCAGCGTTTTTCTAAAGCTGTTTGCACAACAGGTGGGCTTGGCCGATTTTGAGGCCGAGCAAGCAACGATAGCCGTGGAAAAGCATATTGGAGCCGTAAGCCTCGACTACACACAAGGCGGCCGAATTGACATTTGCGTTTATCCACAAAACGGCCGGCCGATATTCATCGAGAACAAAATTTATGCAGCCGACCAGAAAAACCAATTACTGCGCTACCACAATTACGACAAGAGCGCCAAGCTTCTTTACCTCACGCTATACGGTAGTCCGCCTGAAGGGCAGGAAGCCACCCTGGATTTTGACCCACGAAAAACACAGACGGTATCCTACGCGGTAGATGTGCTGGCGTGGTTGGGCGAGTGCCGCAAGGAAGCTGCTGGCAGCCCGCTGGTGCGTGAAACAATAGCGCAGTACCTCAACTTGATTCAACAGCTTACCGGCCAGGCCGGCAACAAACTCATGATGGAAGATATCAAGTGTCTGGTCTTACAAAGCCCCGACCACCTCGCCAACGCCAAACGTTTTGGAGATGCCTTTTACAAAGTGCGAGGTGAAATTCAGCAGGAACTGTTCGCTGATTTCCGCACGGCCTTTCATGCGTTGCTGCCTTTGCACGACGACCGGGTGATAGTAAAATACCGGGGCTACGACGTTCGATTTAGTTTCGATACGGACGCCAGCGGTTATTATTGGGGCTTTTGCGGGTATGATACTCAGGGCAAAGGCGGCGTGTGCAAGCGCAGCGAATTTGATGAGCTGGCTGCTTTTCTGCGTGCCGTCAATGGCCAGTTTAAACGGTCCGCTTGGTGGGTTGGCTGGATAAATCCACCAGGCTTTACCAAAGTGGAAAGCTGTTCACCGGAACAACTTTACCAACTGGCGCAGCCCGAGGCACGGCGGGAACTGGCGAATAAAACCGCCCGCGAAGCCTTGATATGCGTCGAGTGGTTGCAGCAGAAATACGGTGACCTCTGATGAAGCGGACACGGGCGCGGCGTCGGTGCGGTTGCGGCGCTGCCAGTCGTGGATTTGCGAGAGGAGCACCCGGTCGCCCCGGCTGCTCTCGCCGGGCATGTAATGTAAGCGGCGGGCGTGGTTGGTGGGCAGGCGCATGTAGTCGCGCAGGGTTTCGGGGTGCAGGTCCAGCAGGTCGGCGGCGCGGGGCACCGAGTAGGCCGGGTCGGGAGTGGGGGCAGCGTCGAGCTGCCGGCGGGCCTCGGCGGCGCAGGCCTCTTCCAGCGACTCGCGTACCCAGGTGTGGGTATCGGGTAGGCGGACGGTAATTTGCATACCCTCGGCGGTGGTGGCGGTTAGCTCGGTCATAGCTGCGGGGGTGTTAGGCGCTCGGGGAAGAAATGGCCGCCTTTGTGCGGTGCCAGCGCAGTGCCGGTGGCCTGGCGGTGGCTGATGATGAGCTGTATCTGCGTGAGGGCCTCGGCGGCGGTGCTGGTATCGAACTCAGGCTGCCACAGCTCAAGCCAGACAAATTCGCGGTGGGTCAGGAACGGGCTTTCGAGGCATCGGCCCAACTCTGCCCGCTGGGCATAGGTTGGGAAGGGGTATTTGCCGAAGTGAGTAGGCTGGGGGCAGGCCCGCACGGCGGCCTCCAGGGCAGCGGTGGCCGCGCAGGGTTCTTCCAGCAGGTAAGGAGTTGCGGGCAGGAAGCGGCGCGGGTAGCGGGCGTTGGCGGGAAAGCAGAGCATCATGGGGTGGGGGGAATTTTGGTGAGTGGTTTAGCTTCGGAGTGCGTTCAGGTCTTCCTGCACGGACTGGCTGCCGGCCTCCTTGATGAGGCGCACAGCCTCGGCCACGGCGGGGTGGGCAGGCTTGGCCTTCTGCAGTGCTTTGGAAACGGCCGCGTGGGACATTTTCAGATTGCGGGCAATACTGGAAATGGCCCCGTGTGGCAGTAACATTCGCAGGTCTGCCGGCGTAGATTTGGTTTCAAGTGGTTGCATTTTAGTTTTGTTCTGTTACCTTTGGGGCAGTTTGAAAGCCAAAATGTAGATAATAGTTACCAAATGTTACAAAAAGACTACAATGGAACGCAAAAAAATCAGCTCAGTTAGCCCGATGCCGGAGTTGAGTATGGCGGAACGGCTGAAGGTGGTGCGGCAGGCCCGCGGCCTGACTCAGCAGCAGATGGCTGATTTGCTGGAGATTTCACGGCCCAGCGTGGCCCAGCTGGAAGGCGGGCGGCACCAGCCGAGTAACGAGGTGCTGGAAACCATTGTGAAAGAATTAAACGTCAGTCGCAATTGGCTTTGGTTTAGCAGCGGGCCGATGGAGGATGAAGGCGCGGCCGGCGGCAACATTATCCTGCTGGGCAAGTTCACGGATTCGGAGTACATCGACTGCCCGTTTATCAGGGTGCCGGTGCGGGCTGGCTTCGTGGAACTGATTGCGACGGAAGGCGACTATGGCCAGTACGAAGCCATGCGGATTTACAAGCCGAGCCCGGAGCTGCGGCGGGCGGGTACGTTGGTGTTCGAAATCGACGGTGACTCCATGGAGCCACAGCTTCGGGCGGGGATGCTGGTGGCGGTGACGCCGGTGCCGCTGGAGGATATTAAGTACACGGTGAGCGGGGTGTACGTGGCAACTTTCGGGAATCAGCTCACCATAAAACGCATCAAGGATAATGACCTGCTGACGAAGCGGCAGCTGGTGCTACATTCGGATAATCCCAGGGCCGGGATATTGACTGTGGCGGGGGAGGATATTCGGGGGTTGTGGAAAGTTGTGGATATTATTCGGGGGCGAGTAGAATAATTGAGCGTGTGACCCATTCCTGAAGCCATGCGAATTTCTGCCGACCCCAATGTGAAAACGCCTCCACGTATGAAGGACGTTTTCCTGGACCTGTGCTATGCTAAACCGGCACTGCATCGGCTCAAGGGCCGCGGCAAGCCATACGATGCGCTGATTGATGTGCTGCTGGTTATTGGGGAAGATGACCCGCTACCAGTGGGCAAGGACCTGCAACAGCAGGTTGGTTTGACGGCAGGGGGGCTGCGTCGCTGGGTTACGCTACTGCACGAGGACTTTCTCACTATTATTGCAGAGGAGTCAGATGTGCTGCAGTTTTCCATGGTGGAACACCATTTCGTGCTGGAAGACAACACAAACAACGCTTTTTTCACCTGTCGTCTGGCTGTGACGCCGCGCGTTGGGGAGGAGGTAGAAGTGCCTTTTCTGAGACAATACGCCGGGTCAGGGCACTACTATGTGCGTCGGGTGAGGCACCGATACGAGGATGATAAGGCGATTATCACAGTTCGGTTACAGACGGAGCGACACAACAAGCACTACGAGTACCTGAAGGACCGGGCCGAATTTGATAATTCCATAGATTTTCGGACTCTAATCATGAGTAACCGGCGCGAGATTGAAAAATTATTGCGTGAGGAGTACCCGAATGGGTAGGCTTGCGGTTGATGCTGAAACCGGGACATAAACCGGGACAATTTTGCATAAAAGTGCCTTTTAAGCCATTTTGGGCGGTTGTTGCGCACCCACGAGGGAGCGCCAAGCACCAAGAGAGCCGCCCCACCGGGCGGCTCTCTTGGTTTTCGGGCGGGTCAACCGCCAAAACTCTGGCGGCTGGCCCGTTGCACAATCTCGGCAATGAGTTTTTCCTCGAACACCCTGGGCAGGCGTTGTTCGCGGACGAGCTTGCGGACCATGTTGAACTGAAAGTCGGTCAGGCGTTTGTGGGTGCGTTCCCAGTCGTAGAGCCGTTGCAGGGTTTCCAGGGTCAGGGGTTCGGCGGGGGTGGGGCTGACGGGGGCGACTGGCGCTTCTTCCAAGCCCATGAGCAGGTCGGGTTGGTGCTCCAGCACCGCATCAATGGCCGCGTGGCCGTTTTTGATTTCGGATTCGGTCAGGGGGCGGCTCAGTTCAATGGCGCGGGCAATGCAGCCGCTCATTTCGAGCTGGCGCGGGCTGAGGCGCTGGCTTTGGCGGCCCCACGTTTCGATGGCGTCCCAGGCAGCTTCGCCCAGCGAGGTGAGGGCGGCAGCCTGGGCCCGCTGCTCCTCACGGGCCAGTTCTGCCGGGGTCTGGCGGGCGCGGGGCGCGTCGGCGGCGCGGTCGGAGGCGGGTACGGCCCGGATGGCAGCGGTCAGCGCGGGCGGCACCGGCAGGCGCTGCAACTGTTGCCAGCACTCTTCTTTCACGGCCCACTCGCGCGCGGTGCGGGTGCCGGCCGTGGTCCGCAGGTAGTTGTCCACTACCTGTAGCGCCGCCTTCACGGCCTCGCGCACGGGGTCCGTCAGGCCCTGCTGCCGCCAGATACGGTTAAGGCTGACTGGTTGCGGGTTCATCAGTTGCCGGAGCCACGCCACCGTGTAGCAAACCGTGAGGGCCCGGTAGCCTCCGCCCCGCCCAAACGTCTGGTCATACAGTTTTTCAGCGGACTGGAACAGAATGGCTTTGGCGGCCAGGTCCTGAAACCAGAATTTATCCGGCACCGGCGGCTTGGCCCTGACTTTCAGCTTCGTTTTGCTGGCGGGCGGGTTGATGAAAAAGGAGTAAAGGTTTTGGGCACCGCCCGCCACGATGTGCGGCCAGCCATCCCAGGTCAGGTCAAATTTGGCTACCGATTCTTTGGTCAATACCTGGGTTTTGGGGTTTTCGCGCTCGAAAACCGTGCGGCTGGCTTTGGTGATGCGCCGGGCCAGCTCGACCTTATATTGGCCCCGTGCCCGCTCGTAGAACCAGCGCGTAAGCACCTGCGTGCCGGCCGGCGCGGGCGCCGTCGTGGTACGCGACACCCGTTCCAGCTCCGTGTTAAACTCGCTGTTGGCCGACAGGTCGGCCGGGGAAATGCCGTTCTGGGTATTAGCGAAGCGCGAAATGAGCGGCACCATCACCGCCATTTCTTCGGGATGGCGCAGCACAGTCAGCTTCATTTGCACGAATACCTGGGCCAGCGGGTCCACCTCCTTGTCTTTGCCGGTCATCTCGCGGCGGGTCTGGAAGATGGAGGCGGTGGTCTGGCCGCCGTTCACGATTTGCAGCGCCCGGATGCTGGCAATGCCCTTGCCGCCTTCGGGTAAATCGGTCAGTTCCACCTCGCTGGCGGTAGCGGCCAGCCCATTGTTGTACGCCAGGAAGCGGTGGGGCACCTCCTTAATCGTATCGCGGATGCCTTTATTCGTCTTGCCGCCGAATTGCAGAAAGGAGCGCACGTTCTGTTCCAGCAGGCGGGCCCCGTACTTCTCGTAAATGTCGGCCAGGATGTTGCCGGGCAGGATGGCCAGGTAGCTTTGGTAGTCCTCGTTACTAACCGGCATCGGCAGGCAGGGCAGCGGGCCGTCGAAGTCGCGCACAAAGTCAATTTCAATCGGCTCACGGGCGTAGCCGCTGGTGCTTGTGCGGTGAAACCGCTCCAGGTCCCAGACGTGGAACTGCAGCAGTACGCCGTGCTTCGTGCGCCGCTCCTCAATGCCCTGCACCCGGGTGCCCAGCAGGTTGTTGGTCAGCACGAAAACCCGCACCCGCACCGGCTGGTAACTGCTGCTGTGCAGTTTGGTGGCCAGCTCGTAGGCCAGCGAGTGGCGGTCGAGTTCTGTTTTAAGGTAGCCGTTGAGGCCGCGGGTGAGGAACTGCTCCGGCAGCCGGGAAAGGCGCCCCAGGTCCGTGGTGTTAAGGGTCGTCAGCTCGTCGCTTTCGTCGGTGGCCTGCACGATAAACAGGTCCAGGTTTTCGCTGTCTTCGCCCAGGGAAAAGGCGTTGATGCGGTACACCACGCTGCCGGCCTGCCGGCCTTCGGTGCAAAACACCACGTCGGCGGTCAGGTCCACGTCGGCCAGCAGGTCGGTGAGGTGCAGGGTGGCCGCTTCCTCAAACAAAACGCCCTCACTGGCGGCCCGTTGGCGGATTTCCTGGTTCAGGTCGCGCAGAAAGTCATGGAGTTGTTCGGTTTCATCCACGGGGAAACAGCGTAAGGAGTTCGGTAAAAGGACAGTGGTAAGCAGCCAAGCTGGCAAGGTCAAGCGAGTAGGTCAGGGCGGGGATGGCGGCCGGCAGGTCAGCGTGGCGCAGGCGCGGAAAGTCGCCCTGTACCCGCAGCACCTGCGGCTGGCCCGGCACGGTGTAGGTGGTGCCCTGGTAGCGGGCGGCCTGCACGTCGAGGTGACCGGCTTGGCGCAGGCGCAGGGTCAGTGCTTCGAGCACGGCCGGGTGCGGGGCCAGGCGGGCGGCCAGCGCGGCGACCAGGGCCGGCAGGGTTTCGGCCGCCGGCCCGGACGGGCCTAAGCAGACGGCCACCAGCAAGAGGCAGCCGAACGGCATCTCATCGAGCTGGCGGGCGCTGCTGACTTTAATGGTAGTCGTGTCGGGGCCAAGGGTTTTGACCTCGGCTGCACCCCTGTCGGGGATGATAAAATCCTGGGCCTCGCGCAACGGCCCGACCCAGGCAGCAAGGGCGGCAGCTGGGGTTGCTCCTTCCAGCAGCAACTGCCGCAGCACGTACAGCTCACCGTATAGCCCCTGCTGGGCGCTGCTGCTTAGTCCCTCGGAGCTGAAGGCCCGGAGCAGCGCCTCCCAGTGTTCGAGGCGTTGCACGAAGGCCCGCATCCGGCCCAGGTCGGTGGCGGGGGTGGCGCTGGCCTGCACGATGTCAGCCGCCAGGGCCGCGAAAACGTCGGTCAGCTGGTCTTCATCCAGAATCAGGGCCAGGTAAGCGAGGGTGCCCCCGCCGGATTCCAGCGTTTCGAGGCGCAGGCCGTGGTGGCGGTAGTCGGCCGTGAAGGACTGCGCCAGGTGGCGGGGCAGGCGCAGCAGCATAGGGCGCGGGGGCGCGTCGCCGGGTACGTAAGGCCGCCAGAACCTACAGCGCCGCTACGGTACGGTTTTCAGCCGCCAAAGCGGCTACCGTTTTCTCCACGCTTTCGCGAATGGCCGCCAAATTCAACGGTTGGCTGCCGGCCACTTGAGCGCCAAACGCAACCGTTTGGCTGATTATGCTCGGCGTAATGTTGGCCTCTCGATTGAGCAAAATAAGGGTAGCCTTGCGTACCCTCTGCTCGTGTTCGTTGAGAACGGGAAAAGTAATTTCTGACATGGGAAGAAAAAAAACGGTGGGTTAGCCGGTAGCAATTTAGCTTTGAAGCCGCGCCCAACCAAAACGGGCTTTTCCTTACGCTCAAACGATGAAACCCGGACAACGACTTTGGACCCGCGACGAATTGCTGTTGGCAATCAACCTGTATTGTAAACTGACTTTCGGGCAGATGCACAGCCGCAACCTGGCAATTGTTGAGTTGGCCGGCCTGCTCAACCGAACGCCAAGCTCCATCGCCTTGAAGTTGGTAAACTTCGCCAGCCTTGACCCAAGTTTGACCCAAGCGGGCATGAGCAACGCCAGCCAGCTTGACCGGCAAGTGTGGAGCGAGTTCTACGCCGACTGGTCGGGCAAGGCATACGAAAGCGAAAAGCTGTTGGCCGAAGCTCAGCACACCACGCTGGAAGAATTAGTGGTGGAGTACGAGCCGCTGCCGCCCGTGCCGGCCGGCAAGGTAAAGGAGCAGTTGGTGAAAGTGCGGGTCAATCAGCAGTTTTTCCGCAAGGCCATCATGGCGGCTTACAACAATACGTGTTGCATCACGGGCTTGCAGCAACCAGCGTTGCTAGTCGCCGGCCACATCAAGCCGTGGAGCGAGGACGAAGCCAACCGACTCAACCCTCGCAACGGCCTGGCCTTAAACGCCCTCCACGACCGCGCCTTTGAGCTGGGGCTGTTCACCATCCGGCCCGACGACTACGTGATAGAAGTAACGCCCGCCCTGCGAAACCCAAAGCGGCCCGACGCCGACGCGGCCGGGGCGTTGCTGGGCCGTTTTCACGGGCAGGGGCTGCGGCTGCCGGCGCGGCAGCGGTTTCTGCCCGACCCGATGTTTCTGGCCTGGCACCGGGCGAAGTGGCTGGGAAAGTAGCAAACCGGCTGGCTGGGAAAACCTACTGCCGCTAAGTAAATAAAATCGCGCTACTGGCTGAAATTGCCAAGGGTGCTGGCTTATCTTTGCTAACCGTGACGAAATAATTGCCTTTCTGCTGTGTCTGTTCTTACGCTCGAATCCTGGCATCCGCTTCCCTTGCAAGGTGCCATCCGAACAGACCCCGCGGGCTTCGCGCAACTCGTTCAACTACATAGCCGGGGGTTGTTGCTGCGCGACCAGCCGGTTCTGTTGGATTTCACCAAACTGAACTGGCTTGATGGCAACCAGTGCGCCCTGTTGGGCGCGATGCTGCACGATTTGGAGGAACAACGCGGACTGTCTTTTGGCGTGGATGGGGACCTGGTACGGCAGCGATTCAGCGTACTGCTGCAAAACGGGTTTTTGCAGGACGAAACCGACACATGGGCCGGCGGCAGCACCACCTCCGTGCAGATGCGGGCGTTTGATGTAACCGACGCGGACGGTTTTCTAGCATACGTCGCCAACTGCCTGTTGCAACAGCCTGACATGGGCACTGCCTGTGGCGCGGCAGAGCAGAACAACATTGCCTCGCACTTGCTGGAAGTTTTTACCAACGTGCGGCGCCACGCCGAAACCGACCGGCAGGTGTACGTGTGTGGGCAGTATTATCCGAAGCTCCGGCAGCTCAAGTTCACCCTCGTGGACCTGGGCCGGGGTTACCTCGGCCCGATTCAGGACTTCACCAGCCGGCCTCAATACCGGCCCGTTGGGGTGCCGGTCGTGCTGCCGGAACACGCGCTGCGCTGGGCGCTGGCGGGGCACAACAGCAGCCTGCCGGGCCGGCGTGGCGGTGTGGGGCTCAAAGTGTTACGCGACTATTGCATCGGCCGGGGCGGGGAACTACACCTGGTCAGCGATGGTTGTTACCTCACTGGCCGGCTGGGTGTTGACCGCAAGCCGGTTTACAGCACCAAGGCGGTACCGCCGTTTCAGGGCAGCGTGGTACACATCGTGTTCAACTGCGGGTAGTTGACTTGCGCGGACAACAAATTATTCTACCTTTGCGGTATAAGGCCCCCTTGCACCGCCCGAACCATTGGTTGAAATGGTGGTTGAAGGTACGTCGAGGGGTTCTCTTAACAACTTAATTTTATGGACATGACCGCCGTGTTTTCCGTGAAGGAACTTCTGGGTAAAGAAGTGGCGGCTTTCGATTTTGAGGGCCAGCCGGTTTTGGCCGTGCTGCGTCGGGCAGCGGCTGAGCGCCGTTCGCTTGTGTTGTCGTTCGCAGGGATGCGCCACGTAATGTCAGACTTTTTACACGCCACGGTAGGCGTGGTGCTGTCGGAGTATCCTGCGTTTGATGCCCTGCTCACAATCGTAGGCCTGGAACAAATACCTTACGCTGAGCTGAAGCTCACGGAGGTGAAGAAACTGGCTTTGGATGCTGATTACCGTCAGCGCACCGCCGAAGCCTGGGACGCTGAACTGGCCTGATTCATGGCTGACGAGGCACACCTCCCCAAAATCTTTCATCCAGACACCATACAGCCGGCTCCCAACCGGCTGTATTTTTTTGATGCCAATGTGTGGCTGGAACTGTTCAGCCCAATCCTGAGCCGACGCAACTTTATGCAGCCTTATGTGGCGCTATGGCAGCGGTTGCAGGCAAACGGGCAACCCTGCGTGGTAGCCAACGCAGTGGTTGTCTCGGAAGTGGTCAATCGGTTCTTGCGGCTGCGATTCGACATCTGGCGGGATGCGCCACAAACTGCTATTGACCTCAAAGCCAGTGGCGAACTACACGCCGGTGGACGCATTGAATACAAGCGGCACTTTCGGGGTACTCAGGTGTACAAAGATGCAATGGACCTGTTTCTGGCAGCCTGGGACGAAATTTCCTGGTTGGTCATTTTTCAGGAACACGAAGTAGAAAGTAGCATCGTGCCGGCCATGTTGCGCAGGTATGGCAAGCAAACCGACTTCAATGACAAGTTTTACGTGGAGTTCTGTAAGGCCCACGGCTTATGGTTGGTAACACATGACGGCGACTTTTACGCGGGCGGCATCAATGCAATAACTGCCAACGTGAATATTATGGCTCACTACGAGGAAATGAAGCGCCGACAGCAACGCTAACGCCTTGCTGCCGCTCGTCGTTGGCGACGTTGCGGCCTGTTTCATTGAGCCAGAAATCGGTGCGGGTTTCAGGCAGCACGAAGTAGCGGCAACCCTCGTGCTGATGCCAGAAACAGCCGTGGACTCAACCAGCGGTTTTGTGCTGTGACAAGATGAGGTCGGGCTTGCTGGGTACGTTTTTGTTGTGAACGCCCTGCACGACCGCGCCTTTGAGCTGGGCCTGTTCACCATCCGCCCCGACGATTACGTGATAGAAGTAACGCCCGCCCTGCGCCACCCGAAGCGGCCCGACGCCGACGCGGCCGGGGCGTTGCTGGGCCGTTTTCACGGGCAGGGGCTGCGGCTGCCGGCGCGGCAGCGGTTTCTGCCCGACCCGATGTTTCTGGCCTGGCACCGGGCGAAGTGGCTGGGGGCGGCGGGGTGAGTTGTGCCCGTTGGGATGAAAAATTGCCCCAAAAAGTTCTTCCCGCTACTTGCTCAAGCCCTCCGGTGCGGGCAACGTCAGCCGGAATTGCCGGCTGCTTTTGCGGCCGTTCTTTGGCTGCCAACCGATGGCCACGGCCACCTGCCGGATGCCCTGGGCCTGCCAGGCGGCTACGGGCAGTTCGTCCTGCTGCGGCTGGGCGGGGTCGCGCTGTAGTTGGCGGGCCAACAGCACCCGCCCGCTGCCGGGTTCGGTGACGACGATGGTGAGCGCTGCCCGGCGTGGAAATTCATTCAGTGGCAAGCGGATGGTTGGTCCGCTTACGGCTGGGCCGGGCATTGCCGGAGCCGGTTCGCCGTTGGCCACCCATTGCGCCAGCAGCAGCGCGGGGGCCGCGCCGTGGGCCGCGCCCGCGCTCACGACGCGGTAGTGGTACTGCCCCGGCGCGGGCAGCGAGTCGCGCCAGGTGTAGGCGCTTTGGGGGCGGCCGAAGGTGTCGTGGCGCAGGGGCACCTGGGCCACCTCGACGCTGCGGTACTGGTGAACCTCGCGGCGCAGCACCCGGCAGGCCGTTGTGCCGGCCAGCGCCAGGGAGTCGGGCACTTGCCAGGCCAGTTCCACCACCCCGCCGACGGGTTGCAGCCGGACCGGGTTGGGCGGTTGGTAACTCACGGGCAAACCCAGCGCCTGGTGGCTGATTTGCAGCGTGAACCGGCAGTAATCCTTGAGGTAGCCGTCCACGCAGAGCAAATACGGGCGGCCTGCTGCCAACGAATCCAGGGTTACGAACACATCGTCCTGGGTGCCGAGCGAGGTGCAGCTCAGGATGCGGTACGTGGCGGGCTGGCAGGGCTGCCCGCTCAGTACCACGAGTTGTACGCCGCGCACGTCACGGCACTGCTGGCCCCCGATATTGACGAAGTAGCGCCCCGCTGCCGGGGGCGTGAACTCGAACCACTGGTCGTTGTGGTACTCGATGCACTTGCCGGTCAGGCGTTCGTCCACGCAACGGCGCTGCACGGTGCAGCCCGTGGTGCTGGCGGCAACAGTTTCTTCGAGGCGCAGGAGCCAGCGGTTTTCGAGGTCGTCGTTGGGGCACTGCGCCCGGCTGGGGTGCGCGGCGGCGAGTAGCAATAGCAGCAGCCAGAAAAAGGCCGTTCCGGCGGCGTACAAACGGCGAAAACGGGCGCGGAAACCTGGGGCCGGAAGCAGCTGGGACAAAAAAGACGGGTTTTACGCGGCGGTCACGGCTTCGGGCTGGGCTGGGCGCAGCACTTCGTAGCGGGCCAGGATGCGCTCGTGGAAGCTGACGGGCAGCGTAGCCCAGTCGTGGATGTCAACCAGGATGGGCAGGTTGCTGTCGTCCAGAAGGTCGCGCAGCAAGCTGAGGCGTTGGAAGGGCAGGGCCTCCAGGTGGGGGCCGCGCACTACCAGGTCGAGGTCGCTGGCTTCATGGGCTTCGCCGGTTACGCGGCTGCCGTAGGCCCATACTTCGGCGGCAGGGGGCAGCACCTGGCCCAGGATTTCATCGAGCATGGTGCGGTGGCGGGGCAGTAGTAGCATGGCAGTAAGTGGTTTAGGTAAGCAAAGCCTGCTGCACAGCATGGGTATCGGCGGCAAAAGTGGGAAGCACCGCTACGGCTTCGTTGGCATAATCGGCCCCGTACTCGCGGGCCGTGCGGTTGCGAATGTCGCGGTAGGCCAACCAGCGTTCGGCTACCTCGAACGGTAGAAGGCCGTACCTGGCTGCGTGGCGGATTACGGCCTTGTAAGTCAGCTTGTCAGCATCCCGGTTGGAGGCAAAGTAGGGGCGAAGCTTCTTCTTGAGAAGCTTGCCAACCACTTCCACCAGCAACTCAAATTCCTTCACACAAACCGAGCGGTACATATCCGCGTCGAGCGAGTCGGCGGCTGCCGTCTGGTAAAGCGCCAAGCCCCGGTCGAGGGTGTTGAGGCAACACTCGAAATGATTTATATCCAGCGGGTTTATCATACTCACTTCTGTGTACTGGCTTACTGCGCGGCCATCTCGCCGCCTTTCAAGTCCTTCTTCACGTACTTGCTGGGGCATTTGAGCAGAATTTTATCGGCCAGAAACACGTCGTTTTTGATGCAGCCGGTGATGACGACCTGCTCCGAAGTTTCAAAATCCTGGGGTTTTGGCTCGTTGTACACCACGCGCTGGGCCACCTGGGTCGAATCGACGAGCGTGAAGGCGAAGTAGTTGGGGTCTTTCAGCGGGTCGTATTCGAGGCCCACGATTTGCTTTTGGGCATCGCGCAGCAGGCGGCCCACTACGTGGACTTTGGTGGTGTTGCCCTCGGCAGCGCGGGCGCGGGCTTCGCCGAAGCCCACGTAAACACTGGCATCGGCGGTGGTACTGAGGATGATGGCCACGGCCACGGCGATGATGCCGAGGGCGAAGAGGTGGGATTTTCGCATAATCACGAATTTAAACGAATTTGGGGGATTTCACGAAGTGGTTACAGCCTACGCTTCGGCTTGCTTTTCGAGGCGGGCCACCTTGCGGTCGAGGGCGGCGAGGTAGGCCAGCAGGCCCGCGACGATGACGACGACCGAGGCCACGACAACGTATATTTTGCCGCTTTGGCGCAGGCCGTCGGCCATTTCGGGCTCGGTGGCAGCTGCGGCCTGGGCCAGGCAGCGGGCGAGGGGCAGCACGAGCAGCGCCAGGAGCAAGAAAGCGCGGCCGAAAAACTTCGGCAATGAATTGATTTTCAAATTATTGTTCGTTTAGTTTTTCGCGCAGCAAGGCCAGGCGGCTGCTAACCTGGGTGAGCCAGAAGGAGAATAAAATCCAGCCGATGACGGCGGCGTAGAACACGGGCCGCATGGTGCTGTCGAGGTCGTATTTGTTGAAGCCGGGGTTGCCGGTTTGGCCGGGGTGCAGGCTGTTGCCCGAAATGCGGGGCAGGATGAAAAGCAGCGGGATGGCCGCCGCGAAAGCAAATATGTTATAAATAGCTGATATTCTGGCCCGTTGCTGCTCGTCGCGGAACGAGCCGCGCAGCACCAGGTAGCCGCCGTAGATGAGCAGCGCCACGGCGGCGGCGTTGAGGCGGGGGTCGGGCGTCCACCACGCGCCCCAAGTGTATTTGGCCCACAGGCTGCCGGTGGCCAGCCCCAGCAGCCCCAGCACGATGCCCGCTTTGGCCGCCTCGTGGCTCAAAATGTCGAGCCGGGCCGACGGATTGCGTAAGTAACGGACCGAATACCAAACCGATACCAGCATTACAAGTATCATGGCAAACCACATCGGAACGTGGAAAAACAGGTTGCGGATGCTCTCGTTCACGATGGGCAGGCGCGGCACATCGATGAGCAAGCCCGCCGCCGAAGCCGTCAGCAGCAGCAGACCGGTAAGGGTTTTCCAACTCCGGCCGGCCGTGCGTTGCTCGATGAGCCGCTGCCCGCCCCAGACGGCAAATACAGTGACCGCTAAACTGATGATTGAGATGATAATTCCTAAAACAGCTTTATTCATGGTTAGTGTTTTCTAAAATATTGACTGCTTGGAGCGGCGAGGCTGGCGCGGGCGGGCGGCTTTTTTGCCGCCTGCCCGCTAATCGTTGAACGCCAGCCGTAGAAAACCTGACAATTAGCGGGCGGGCGGCGAAAAAGCCGTCCGCCCGCACCGCCTACGGCAAAAACCAGCTTTCTAAACACCCATAAAACCTACCCCCGCCACAGAAATGGAAACAATAAGTAAGACACTGCGCCGACCAATAAGTTCAGCGCCCCAAGCGTGAGGACCGACTGACTGCTGACGCTCCAATCCAAGCCATCCAATGCGTTCTTGCTCACCCGAATAAGTAGCAACAGCATCGGTATCATCACCGGGAAGCCCAGCACGGCCATCAGCGTGGCACCGTTGCCGCCGGCTCGTGCCGCAATGCCCGATACCAGCGTGAGCGTGGTGGCAAAGCCCAGCGCCCCCAGCGCCAGGTTGCCCGCGAAAAGCAGTAAATCTTGAATGGGGTTGCCCAAAAGAACGGTGTAGAGAAACAGCGCCACGGCCGCCACTGCTAAGAGCAACAAGGTATTATAAAGCATTTTGGCCAGGATGACAGCCTGCGGCGGCACCGCCGTGTAGTAGTACAGCCGCAACCCGGCGCTTTCTTGCATGAAGCTCTTGGCCACGGCATTGACGGCCGCAAAGAGCAGGATAATCCAGAGCAGCGCGTTCCAGGCGGGTGCGGGCGGGGTGCCGCCGCGCAGGCTGAAGCTCAAAAAGCACACAAATACCGTACTGCCGACGTAGAGCAGTAGCCCACCCAGCGTCGAACGCTGCCGCCATTCGAAACGAAAGTCTTTGACTAAGAGCGTGATGATGTCGCGGAGCAAGCGGTTTGGAAGGCAGGAGATTTGCCGTTGCAAAGATACGGCCGGTGGCAGCAGGACCTGGAACTTGTACCGCGAAGCTTCCATCCACGCTTCGTTTCGCGTTGAACGTGTACCACCAAGCTGCGCTGCCACCGGAGGGGTCTCGCGTAGGCTGCCCTATAACGACACCGTTCAACGCGAGACCCCTCCGGTGGCAGCGCAGCTTGGCGTTACAGTCGTTCAGCGCGAGACCCCTCCGGTGGCAGCACAGCTTGGTGGTACAGCATTACCTACTACTCAACCACCACGCGGGTCGTGGCCCAAGCTTCAAGCTGTTGTATATCAAGAGTATAAATGCCAATTGGCAGCCCGGCTACCTCAAATTTAACCGGGCCGGTACAGGTGGCAACCACCGTGCGAACGGTGCGGCCAAGTGCATCGCGCAGGCGTAGCGTGGCGGGGCCGGTGGCGGGCAGCGTTACCGTCAGCACGTCGTGGGCGGGGTTGGGGGCTACCTGGGCCGTGAGTGGTACGGTAGTGCGGGTGGCCAGCACAGTAGCGCGGAATGGCTGGTAAGTGAGCACGCCCAGGGCCGGGCGGTCGGGGCGGTGCCAGACGTGGCTCTCGACGACGGCGGCCGAGTTGCTGCCCCAGTCGTTGTTCTGGGCCATCACGTCGTCGGCCATTTCGACGTAGAAATCGTAAATTACGCCGCCGTTGGCGTTGTTATAGAGCAGGTTACGGCCCACGTCGGTGGTGTCGGCGCTGGCCAGGTTGCCGAAGCTGACGCTGGGGCCGGGCACGGTGCTGGTGAGCGAGGTGCGGAGCATCGTCACGCCCCAGAGGTTGCCGCGCAGGGTGTTGCGGCTGGCTACGCCGGTTAGGGTGCTGGTTCCCTGAATATTGATGCCGCTGCCGCCCGTCTGGGCGTTGGGGTTGGTGTTGTTGTTCTCGATGACGTTGCGGGTGATGGTGACGTTGATGCCCGAACCTAGTACGGCAACGCCGTAGCGGTTGTTGGCCAGATAGTTGTTGCGAACAATGGCGCGGGTGCCCATGCCGCCCACCAGGTTGCTCAGCGCCAGGCCGCCGGCCATGTTGAAACGCCCTACAATGCGGCATCGCTCCACTACGATGGGCGTGGCCCCGCCCAGCCCGAGGTTGAGCTGCGGGTAGTTGGCGTTTTCGGTGTCGTTGTTAAGTATCTGACAGTCTTGGATAACGGGCGAAGTTGGCCGGTTGGCCGGGCTGAGCACGGCCGAGCGGGCATTGCCGTAAATGCGGCAATGCGTCAGGCGGGCTGCACCGCCTGACAGGCTTACGGCCCCGCTGTTGGTATTGACCGTGCCAATGCGGGCCACCTGAAACCGCACCACGCAACTATCGAGCACCAGGCTGGCGTCCACCACTTTAATACCGCCGCCGTACTCCACCACTGTTTTGCGAAGTCGTGAACCGGCGCTGCTGCCCGAAAACCACAGGCTGTGAAAAGGCGCGGCCGGGTTTTGCGCCGTGATGCGCACCGAGTCGGGCGGGTTGATGAGCAACACCCCGTCCACGTTCACCTGGGCCAATGAAGCCAGCTTTAGGGTAGCGTTGGTGTTGATGATGAGGGTGTCGCGGGGGCTGAGGCGGAGGTTGCCGCCGATGGCGTACTCGCCGGTGCCGGTGGGGCTGACGTTGGAGCCGGGCGCGGCGGCAAGCTGCGGCAGCGTCCATTTTATGCCCGTGCCGGGGGTGGCGTACTGGGCGCGGGCGGCGGCGGGCAGCAGGGCGAGGAGCAGGAAAAGTTTTTTCATGAGGCCCGCAAAGAACGGGTAGCGCGGGTTTTCAACCCGCGCTGCCGCTAAAAATCATACCCCAGCGTGAAGTACGGTTTCGGGCCTTTGGTCACGTAATCCTGCTGGCCCCAGGCCAGGTCGAATTTGCCGTAAAAGCCTAGCAGCGTGGTGCGAATGCCGGCACCGTAACCAATCAAAAGAGGGTTGCGGAAGTTGGTGACGGTGGCCGAAAACGGGTTGATGGAGCCGCCGATAATCTGGGTGTTGAAGGAGTTGTTTTCGCTGAACGGGTTGGCCCCGGAGTACGCCGTACCGGCATCGGCGAAGCCAATGAGCTGCAGGTTGCGGAAGAAACCCGAATAAATGGGCCGGTGGGCAAAATACTGCACAATGGGAAACCGCAGCTCGGTGTTGAACAGAACGTAACGTGAGCCGGTGCGGGTGTTGTAGTCGAACCCGCGCAGGTTGGTGATGTACTGCTGGTAAAATACCTGGCTGGGGTCGTCGGGTAGCTTGGT
>JANYFQ010000277.1 GCA_025362615.1 Hymenobacter sp.
CCGAAAAGGTGATTCACGCCAAGGTCTATATCGTGCGGCCCGAACCGTTCAACGAGTACGCGCCGTGCGAATTCATCACCGGCTCCTCGAACCTGACGGCGGCCGGGTTGGGCCTGAGCGAGCACTCCAACTACGAATTCAACATCAGTGTGCGCGAGTACGGGCTGGTGCGCGAGGCCACCGAAGAGTTTGAGCTGCTCTGGGAGCAGTCGGTGCCCATCCTCAAGGCCCAGGCCGAGGCCCTGCGCCAGCAAACCTACCTGCGCGACAACTTCACGCCCTTTGAGCTGTACATCAAACTGCTGGTGGAGTTTTTTGGGCGGCGGGTCGATTTCGACCCCTACAACATCGAAATGATGCTGCCGCCCACCTACTATCGGCTGCGCTACCAGGTGGACGCCGCCAACCAGGGCTACGCCATCATGATGGCCCACCACGGCTTTATTCTGGCCGATGTGGTGGGCTTGGGCAAAACCATCGTGGCGCTGATGGTCATCAAGAAATTCATCTACGAAAACGGCACCCAAACCAAGGTGCTGGTGGTGTGCCCGCCCGCCCTGAAAGATGCCTGGCGGCGCACGGCCCGCGATTTTCAGGTCGATAACCACTTCCAAATCATCACCAACGGCAGCCTCCACCAGGTGCTCGACAAAGAGAACTACGACTACGCCAACCCCGACCAGTTTGACCTGGTGGTGGTGGACGAGTCGCACAAGTTCCGTAACGACTACACGGGGATGTACGTGCAGTTGCAGGAAATTTGCAAGCAGCCCCGCGCCCGCCGGGCCGACAACGGCGACGACCGCAAGAAGGTCCTGCTCGTGTCGGCCACGCCGCTCAACAACAGCCCGGCCGACATCGAAAACCAGCTCTACCTGTTTCAGGACCGCCGCAACTCGACCCTGAAGGGCACCCGCAACCTGCAAGAGTATTTTAAGCCCATCAAGGACAAATACAAAAAGCTGGCGGCGGAGAAAACCCTGAACCTGCCCGCCCTCAAGAGCCTGTTCGAGCAGCTTCGCAACGACGTGATTGAGCCGCTCGTGATTCGGCGCACCCGCACCGACATCGAAAACAACCCCGACTACCTGGCCGACTTGCAAGCCCAGGGCATTGTGTTTCCAAAAGTGGGCGACCCGGTGGCTGTGAACTACCTGCTCGATGCCGACCTGGCCCGGCTCTTTGCCGACACCGTGGCCCTGGTTTCGCCCTTCGACGAGGACGGCCACAAGGTGCCCGGCGGCCTGGAATACTACCGCTACCGCGCCATCGAACACCTAACCAAGCAAGCCGACCGCGACCAGTACGGCAACGTGACGAGCATTTCTGACCGCCTGGCCAGCATCATGCGGACGCTGCTCGTCAAGCGGCTCGAAAGCTCGTTCTGCGCCTTCCGGGGGTCGCTCAAGCGCCTCAACCAGGCGTTGCTGAACATGGTGGCCATGTTTGCCGACGACCGGGTGTTTGTGGCCCCCGACCTCGACGTGAACAAGCTGCTGGAAGAGGGCAAAACCTACGAGCAAATTGAGGCCCTGCTAAACGAGAAGGCCGGCAACAACAAGCTGTTTCGGGCCGCCGACTTCGATGCGGGCTTTGCCGGGCTGCTGCAAGGTGAGCAGAAAAAGGTGGCGGCCTTGCTCAAACGCTGGCAAAACGTCCACCACGACCCGAAGCTGGATGCCTTCATCGACAAAATGAAAAAGGGCTTCCTGACCAAAAAGACCAACCCCAGCGGGCAGCTTGTCCTCTTTACGGAAAGCACCGAAACGGCCGCCGACCTGGTGGCCTGCCTCGCCGAACACCACTTTACGAAGGTATTGAGCGTGGATGCCAGCAACCGCAAGACCCTGCAAGCCACCATCCGCGATAACTTCGACGCCAACTGGCCGGAGACCGAGTGGGCGCACGACTACGACATCCTCATCACGACCGAAGTGCTGGCCGAGGGCGTGAACCTGCACCGCGCCAACGTGGTGGTGAACTACGACGTGCCCTGGAACGCCACCCGCCTCATGCAGCGCATCGGGCGCGTGAACCGCATCGGCACCCGCGCCCCGGCCGTGTACGTGTACAACTTTTACCCCTCGGCCGAAGGCGACCTGCAAATCACGCTCGTCAACAAAGCGCTGCGCAAGCTCCAGGCGTTTCACTCGGCGTTTGGCGAGGACAACCGCATTTTCTCCTTGCTCGAAGAGGTGGGCGAAGGCAAGCTGTTTGGGATGCAGGTGAACCGCGAAGAAAGCGAAACCGAGCAGTACCTGAAGTTCCTGCGGGCCTTCAAGAAAGACCACCCCCGGCGGTTTGCGGCCCTGGCGGCCCTGCCCAACAAGGCCCGCTGCGGGCGCGGGGCGGCCCAGGTGCCGCCCGAGCGCCACCCCGTGTACGACCTCGAAAGCCGGGCCACCTACCCGCTGGCCGGGGCCTCGCTGGCCTACTTCAAGGCCGACAACCACCCCGGCACGTTTTGCCTCGTGCCGGCCGAAGGCCAGCCCGTAGAACTCACGTTTCTGGAAGCCGCCCGCGTGTTTGAGGCCGCCGAAACCGAAAAGGCCCGGCCCCTGCCCGCCGCCCACCACGCCCAAACCCAACGCGGGCTCGACTTCTTTCTGTCGGAGAAAGTGCAGCAGGCCCTGCGCCAGCAGGTGGACAAACGCCAGCTTAGCAACGTCGAAAACAAAGCCGTGACCAACCTGAGCTTCCTGGTGACGCACGCCCCCACCCCGCAAAAGCGCAACGCGTTGCTCCGCTACCGGCAGGCCCTCGAAGCCGGTAAGTTTGCCGCCAAAGGGCTGGCCAAGGCCATTAACGACTGCTACGCGGCCCACCCCGCGCTGCTGGCCCAGCCGGCCGCGTTCCTGGACGTGCTTTTTGCCCAGGTGCTCGACCGCTACGCCCTGGGCGCCGCCGACGGCGACGCCGACGGCCCGGCCCCCGCCGACGAGGGCCGCGCCCATCGGGCGCTGGTGAACCCGGCCATTGTGCTCACGACGAGTTTTGGGGAGGAAACAAGTAGCTGAACTTTTTTTTGCAAGGACATGGCTGTGTTAAACCAAATCCGGGAATACGACCCGGTGTCATTCGTGACGGCGATTGGCGACGTGACCCTGACGCTGCGCTTCTACCGCATAAGTGCGCGGGGCAACCCGCACGGGCTGCCCTTGTGCGACCTGAAACTGACCCAAACCCGCACCGACCGCCAAGGCACCGAAACCAGTTGCTCCGACGAA
>JANYFQ010000313.1 GCA_025362615.1 Hymenobacter sp.
CGTACACTAACTTGAAAACCGCTCTAGGTACCTCAAGCCGCACGCTGAATACGTGGGCCGCGGCAACCGGGTCCATCGAAACAGTGTAAGTTAACTCGCTGGGGCGCGGCGCGGCCTGGGCAAGGACGGCGACGAATAAAAGCGTCAGCGCAAGTAAATACTTCATGCATTTCATGATGGCAAAGCTGAATAAAGCGCGGGTGGAGATGCTAAAGCAGGGTGTTCCAGTAGAAAAAGATAGAGGGCTAAGGCAGGGTGGTTCTCAGGTCCTGTTCAACCTAGTGGGGTGGGCGAGTGATAACCGAGGGTGGCGTGGCGGCGGACCAAGTTGAAGTAGGTAGCGAGGTGATGGGCGGCTTCTAGACGGGCTTCTTCCAATAGTCAACGCTTGTGCTCGGCCGCGCATCGCTGGGTTAGCCCCCGAAGCCGCTGCTGGGGGCGCTGTCAATCTTTTTGTCGGGCTTGCTGGTCCCGATGTACCAGGTGAAGCCTAGCCAAGCCACGCGGGTCTCGTACTTGCTGTAGAGGCGGGTTTGCAGCTCGGGCGTGGCCAGCTCGGTGCGGCGCACCTGGGTATTGAGCAGATCGGAAACCCGCAGGGTGAGGGCGGCGCGCTCGCCGAAGAGGCGCTGGCGCAGCGCGATGTCGAGGCCGCCGGTGGGCAGCAGGCGGCCCTGGGCGGTGAGCACAGTGGAGCGCAGGCTGCCGGTGAGTTGCACGTCGAGGCCCTTGCGGGGCGTGAAGTTGTTGGCCAGGCGGGCGGTGCCGGCCAGGGCGCTGCGGTTGGCGGCGTTCAGGGCATTGGCGGCAATCTGCGAGCGGTAGACCGAGCCGCTGGCCGACACGCGCCACCACTTCGTCAGGGGCTGGGCCCAGGTCAGTTCCAGGCCCAGGTTGGTGGTATTGCCCAGGTTGAGGTAGGTTTCCTGGGTTACTATCCCCACGTTGGCGGTGCGGGTGGCGGTGGTGTCGACGGTGCGCACCCGCTGAATGGCGCTCTGGGTGAAGCGGGCAAAAAGCGTGGTGGTGAGGCTGGCCCCGCTGGCCATGCTCAGCTGGTGGCCCAGCTCCAGGTTGTGGCTAAACTCGGGCAGCAGGGCAGGGTTGCCCTGGCGGTAGCTGCGCGGGTCCTGGTAGAGCTGCAGGGGTAGCTGCTGCATGAAGTCGGGCCGGTTCAGGCGGCGGGCGTAGCTGAGCTGCAAGCGGCTCTGGCCGGGCTCCTTGGCCAGCTCGCGGGCCAGTGTAGCGCTTGGAAACAAGCTCACGTACTGCTTATCGACCGCCGCCCGGCCATCGGCGAGGCCGCCCTGGAGGAAGGTGGCTTCGGTGCGCAGGCCGCCCTGGGCGCTCCAGCCGTGGCTGAGCTGCTGCGAAAAGGTGGCGTAGGCGGCGGGCAGCACCTGCGTAAAACGGTAGTCAAACGAGCGGGCGGCGTCGGGCTGGAACTCACCAGTGTTACCCGGCACTTGCACGGCCGTGCCGCCGGTGTTGCGGCTGCCCGTCAGCTTGAGGCCGGTTTCGAGCTTGCCCTTGCCGTCGGCCGTGGGCCGGGCGTAGTCCACCTGCCCGAAGTAAATCCGGGCGTTCACCCGCTGGTCCTGCCGAAAGCCGGCGGGCGCGGGGCCCCCGGTCAGCGTCTGCGTCACGGGCGCGGTAAGCCCGACGAACACCACTCCGGTGCTGGCCGTCAGCTCGCGGCCCTGGTGGGCCTGCCAGGTGTGGCGGTAGTTGGCCGCAGTTTCCAGCTCCTGCACGCGTACGCCGGCCGTTTGCTCGCCGTACTGGGTCGTGCCGGTGGGCGCGCCCACGGTCTGCTGGGTCAGGGTCTGGCTGCTCGGCTCGCTGTGGCGCTCGTCGTGGGGGCTCACGCTCAGGCCCAGGGTCTGCTCGGGGGTCAGCTCGTAGTCCAGGCCCAGGCTCACCGTGTGGCTCCGGCCGCGGTTGGAGCCGGTGCCGTCTTGAGTGGTGTAGAGGCTGTTGCCGGGGGCCAGCAGGGCGGTTTGCGCCGAGTTGGTGCGGATGCGGTACAGCTGGGCGTTGCCGTCGTAGGCCAGGTTCCAGGTGGCTTTGTTGTGGCGGCGGCTCAGGTTCAGGCTGGGCGCGTATTTCTCGCCGGTGCCCACCACCAGGGCCGCCTGGCCGTTCCAGCCCTCTTTCTTGTTCTTCTTGGTGATGATGTTAATCACGCCCGCGCCGCTGGCGTCGTACTTGGCCGAGGGGTTGGTCATCACCTCCACCTGCGCAATCTGCGAGGCCGGAATCTGGTCGAGCCGGGGCCCCGAGCCCCCGTTGCTGGTGGCCGAAGGCTTGCCATCGATGAGAATCGTGAGGTTGCTGGACCCGCGCAGGCTCACGGTGCCACTGGCGTCCACGGCC
>JANYFQ010000316.1 GCA_025362615.1 Hymenobacter sp.
CTCGTCTGGCTTTACCGACGTGAGCGGCGCAACGCTGCCTTACGCCACCGGAGCAATTAACCAGACCACCTACTACCGGACGAAAGTGAGTTGTGGGGCGCAGGCCGATGCGTTTTCGAACGCACTGACCATCAATGTGAACCCGCGCCCCATGGCCAGCTTTAGCAGCGGCAACGCCACGGCGGTGTGCAGCGGCACGAGCCAGAACATCACCGGCACCCTATCGGGCGGTTCGGGCTTCACGGGCACGTACTCGACGGACGGGGGCACGACGAACACGGCGCTGCCCATCACGGGCAACGCGTTCAGCATCCCGACCGGGGCACTTAACGCGACGACAACTTACACCATCACAGCGCTGAACAACAGCAACTGCGCAGCCACGAGCTTCCCAACCGGTGTCACCGTGACGGTGACCCCGCGGCCGACGGCGACGCTGGCTGCCAGCAGCCCGGTGTGCAGAGGTTCGGCCACGACGCTGAGCGGCACGCTGACGGGCAGCGGCCCGTGGAGCATCACCTATTCCATCAACGGCACCGACCAAACGCCGGTGCCGGCCGCCACCAGCCCGTTCAGCATCACGCCCCCGGCCATCACGGCCAACACGACGTATGCCATCACGGCCCTGACCGACACCAAATGCGCAGCCACCAGCTTCCCGGCTGACGTACCCGTGACGGTGACCCCGCGGCCGACGGCGACGCTGGCGGCGACCAGCCCGGTGTGCAGTGGTTCGGCCACGACGCTGAGCGGCACGCTGACGGGCAGCGGCCCGTGGAGCCTGACCTACGCCATCGACGGCACCAACCAGCCGGCGGTGCCGCTCGGGGCGGCGGGCAACACCACGTTTGCCTACTCCTTTGCTTCGGCCGCGCTCGCGGCCGGCACCCGCTCCATCACCATCGCGGCGCTGAGCGATGCCACCGTTTGCCCGGCCACGAGCTTCCCAAGCGCGGTGCCGGTGACGGTGAACCCGCTGCCGACGGTGGCCACGTTCACCAACAACGGCCCGGTGTGCGCCGGCACGGCGGCCACGCTGAGCGGGACGCTGACGGGCACGGGCCCGTTTGTGGTGAAGTACAAGGTGAACAACACGGGCCCGGAAATCGACGCCACGTCGATAAACGACGCGGCCAAGACGTTCAGCATCACGACGGGCAGCCTCTCGGCCACCACGAGCTACAACATCACGACCCTGAGCGACGGCAACTGCACGGCCGCAAGCCCGACGGCGGCCACTACGGTGACGGTGAACCCGCTGCCCACGGCCACTTTCAGCAACAGCCCCACCTGCGCCGGCGGCGGGGCCTCGGTACAGGTAACGCTGACCGGCACCAGCCCCTGGGCCTACAGCTACACCGTGAACAACGGCCCGGCCCAAACCGGCACCTGGACCAGCTCGCCGGCGACCATCACCATTCCGGGGCCACTGGCTGCGGGCAACCAGGTGGTGCGTCTCACATCCCTGAGCGATGGCAACGGGTGCGCGGCGGCGGGCAACCCCGTGGCTACCACTACGGTGGTGGTGGCCACGCCGCCGAGCTTCACCTTTACCCAAGCTAACGTGAGTTGCTTTGGGGGTTCGAATGGCGAGATTACAGTAAACGCCACGGGTGGGGTACCGCCCTACCGCTACTCCATCGACGGGGGCATGAGCTTCGTGACCCTTAATACGTTTAGCGGCCTGGCGGCGGGCAGCTACCAGGTAGTGGTGCGCAACAACGCCCCCGCCCAGTGTGCCTCGCCCGCCCAGACGGTCGTCATCACGCAGCCCGCTACAGCGGTGGCGATAACGGCTACCCGCACCGACGTGACCTGCAACGGCGGTTCGGACGGAACGATTACGGCCACCGGGGCCAATGGGGTAGGACCGTACCAGTACACGAAGGACAATGGGGGCAACTACCAGAGCAGCGGGTTCTTCGGTGGGCTGAGCGCGGGCTCCTACACCATTCAGGTGCGCGATGCTAATCTGTGCACGGCCAGCACGGGCGTTATTTTGATAAGTACCAACCCCCGGCCCACGGCCACCCTCAGCAACCGCAGCGGGGTGCAGTGTGCCGGCAACGCGGCGACCATCAGGGTGGTACTCACGGGCCAGGCACCCTGGAGCCTGACCTACACTGACGGCACCACCCCGACCACGGTGACGAATATCATGAGCAGCCCCTATGATTTCACCACGCCGCTGCTCACGGCCAACACCACTTACACCGTCACGGCCCTGACGGATAACTTCTGCGCCGGCACCGGCTCCGACCTGGGCAGCACCACGGTGCCCGTGAACGTGAGCAGCACCTGGACCGGCACCGGAGTGGCCGGCAACTGGTTTGATGCCGCCAACTGGGACAACTGCGTACCCAACCGTTTCGTGAACGCGGTAATCCCTGGCATGGCGGCCCCGTACCCCAACTTGGCCACTGCAGCCAGGGCCGAGGCACGCACCCTGACCATCAACGCGGGCGGGGCCATTACCCTGGCCGCTGGCGAGCTGGCCGTTTACGGCGGCTTTGCCAATTCGGGCATTGCCAACCTGGTGGTTGATACGGCCGTTCCCAACGTCGTGACGGGCGGCACTCTGAGTTTCAACGGAGTAGGAGCTCAGCAGTTCAGTGGCGTCAGTGAGGTGTTCAACCTGGTCATCAATACCGCACCGGGCACTACCACTACTTTGCTTAGTTCCTTACTGGTCGACAACCAGTTGACCATGACCAACGGCCTGCTCAACACCGGGACGCGGACTATCCGGCTTTTTAACGCTGACCAGAACCTGGCCGCCAACACCGCCACCATCAGCGAAACCGAAACCAGCTACGTGGTGGGCCGCGTAATTACGGTGCGCGACCTAGATACGCCTGGCACCGCCGACAACTTCGGCGGCCTGGGTTTGGTCCTGACCCCGGCCCTCGCCTCCACGGCGCTGCCGGGCCTCACTAACCTCACCCGCAGCACCGGCACCTTCGTGACGGGCGTAGGCAGCAGCCAGAGCATTCTGCGCCAGTACCGGGTGCAGCCCACCGTGGATGCGGGCCTGAACGTGAACATGGGCTTCAACTTCTTCACCCACGAGCTCAACAACATCGCCGTGGGCAATGTGCGTTTGTTCTCGGCCGCCATCCCCGTTGGGGGCGGGGCCAGCAACGGCCCCTGGAGCTACTACACCGCCAGCACCCTGGCCAGCACCCCCAGCGGCGGCAACGCCGGCCTCGTGACGCTGGCCAGCGTGAACCACCTTTCGGACTGGACCCTGGGCGGCAACCCCAACCCGCTGCCCGTGACGCTGACGCGCTTTGCCGCCACCCGCCGCGATGCCAACGCCGAACTGACCTGGGCCACGGCCTCGGAGAAAAACAACGCCGGCTTTGAGGTGCAGGTGAGCACCAACGGCCAGACATTCCGTACCCTGCACGTCGTGGAGCCGGCTTCGGCCAACAGCAACACCCCGCGCACTTATACCTACACCGACCGCGAAGCCGGCAAAACCGGCCTGCGCTACTACCGCCTCGGCCAGCGCGACCTCGACGGCACGACGAGCTTCTCCGACGTCCGCACCGTGGCCTTCGGCGATGCCAGCGGCTTCACCGCCACCCTGCAAGCTGCGCCCAACCCCTTCGCGGGCGAGCTGACCCTGACCGTGCAAACCGCCCAGGGCCTGCAAGCCGCCCCCCTGACCCTGACCGATGCCGCCGGCCGCACCGTGCGCGAGCAGCGCCTGACGCTGCCCGCCGGCCTGAGCAAGCTGAGCATCGGCGACCTGAACGGCCTGCCGGCCGGCGTGTACCTGCTGCACCTGCCCCTGGATGGCCGGATGCAGCACCTGAAAGTGGTGAAGGAATAACTATTCGCCCGGCACTGCCCGAGCCTGTTTCGGCAGGAATCAGGAATAAGAAAAAACCCCGCTCGGATTTTCCGGCGGGGTTTTTTATGTGTCAGCACAGGGCAAGGTTGGGGCAAAGCGCTCCAAGTTCTGGGATGGCAAGGCCGTAGCTGCAAAGCGGCGGCACTTCCCGCCCCTGACAGGTGCCGCCGCCTTGCGGCTGGGAACTGTCAACGGACGGCTTGACTACCAACATAACGGCTGTTACTTAGCGCCTATCCAAATAGGCGGTGCGGGCGGGCGGCTTTTCGC
>JANYFQ010000368.1 GCA_025362615.1 Hymenobacter sp.
AACCCGCGCGCAGGAACTACCGCAACCATCGCAACGGCCCCACGCGCGGGTTGAAAACCCGCGCTACACCACCGGCTTCGGCGCGGGCAAGTCAAACGCCACGGCCGGGTGCTCAAAATGGCCCTTGTGCGAGCCGTCGCAGAATGGTTTTTGGTTGCTCAGGCCGCAGCGGCAGATGCTAAGGCGCTCGCGGCCCCCGAGGCCGTAGGGCTGGCCCTGGGCATCCACCATTTCGATGTTTTCGCCTTCGATGCGGAGCGAGCCGTTGGAGAGGACGGTGAGTTTGACGGCCATTTTCTTGGTTTTTTTGGGGTGATGAATGCTTCAAAAGTACGCGCCCAGTCCCCAACTGCCGCACTCGTCGTTGCCTTACGTCAAAAAAGCCAGCGCCCGCGCCACCACGCCGGCATCGCGCAGAATGCGGTTGTGGCCCAGGCTGCGGGTGGCGTGCAGCACGGCCCCCGGCCAGGCGGCGGCAATCTGCCGGCCTTCGGCGAAAGGCACAATGGCGTCGGCTTCGTCGTGCAGCAGCAGCACCCGCTCGGCTCCAATGGCCGGCCCGGCGGCAGCGGGCGCAAACGAGGCCCACGGCCGCCCGGTGAGCTGCTCGATGTGCCGCTCCATGCGCGTTACCTGGCTGGCGGGCAGCCGCAACAAGCTGGCAAAGCGCTGGGCCACGGCCCGCAAATGCACCGGCACGCTCAGCAGCAGCAGCCGGGGCAGGGCCGCGCCGCCCGGCAGCCGCACCGGAATGCCGGCTACGGCGGCCCCGCCAAACGAGTGCGCCACCAGCGCCCGCACCGGCCCGGTGCCCGCCGCCGCGTCCACGACCGCTTGAATGGCTGCTCCGTACTGCACCAGGTTGAGGCTGCGGCCCGGCGAGGCCCCGTGGGCCGGCGCGTCAAGCGCCACTACGCGGTAGCCCGCCGCCTGCAACGGCCCCAGCCACGCCTGCCAGAACGTGGCCCGGTGCTCCCAGCCGTGTACCAGTACCACGGCCGGCGCGGCGGAGTGTCCCCACTCGTATACCGCCACGGGTCCGCCGGGCGTGGCTTGGGTGGCGCGGCGGGCATCGGCCAATGCGTTGGTTTCCCATGCTTTGGGAGGCAGGCGTTGCGGAGTGCAAAACACTTTCCAGGCCAGCCGGAAGGCCAGGGCCGGGGCCACAGCTTGCAGCAGCCGCAACTGCCAGCGCAGCAACCGCAGGGCCGGCGGCGGCGACGGGTAGCGCACGGCCGGGGCCGCTTCGGCTTCGGCTTCGGAATTTGCAAACATCAGATAAGCGGGCGAATAGGTGTTGAGCATGGAGTTTAGGGGTTTAGGGGCTTAGGGGCTTAGGGGCTTAGGGTTCGTAGCTATGTATTAGATTCTAGGTCCTAAGTTTCTAAGCCTCTAATCCCTAAGTCCCTAACTCCTAGCCCTAAGATGAAAACAACTCCAGCCGCAGTTGTCCGATAATGGCGCGAAACGGCGTTTCGTCGTGAACGCGGGCTACTTGCAGCGCCCCGGCCAGCGTGGTCAGGATTTGCAGGGCTTTGGCCGCCGGGCTGCCCACAAACGTGAGCGCGGCCGTGGCGCGGCCGGCGGCCAGCACCTGCGCCAACCAGTCGGTCAGTTCGCGGTTGAAGGTTTGCAGCTCGGCCTGCATGGCGGGCGGCAGGGTGCGAAAGTCGGCCGCCAGCGCCCCGAACAGGCACACGCGGCGGTCGAGGGCCAGGTGCCCGATGTATACCGTCAGCAAGGCTTCGAGCTGGGCGGCCGGGGTCAGCTCAGCCACGCGGGGCAGGTCGCGCCACTTCCGCAGCCGCCGCACCTGCCGCTGAATAATGGCCCGCCCCAGGTCATCCTTGCTGGGGTAGTGGTAGTGAATGGCGGCGGGTTTCACGCCCAGTTCTTTGGCAATATGCTGGTAGCTAAAGGCGTTGAAGCCGCGTTCGAGCAGCAGCGCTTCGGCCAGGTCGAGGACGCGGGTGCGGGTGTCGGGCAGCGCAGGAGAGGAGGTAGCGAGTGGCATAACGGGGCAAAGGTACTACTTACTTACTAATTAGTAAAATCAAAAAACCAAAACGCCCGCCCGCCCGGCTCACAGAAATAGGACTCACGCGCTTGGTCTGATTTGCCAGCCGCGAAGCGGCGATATATTTGTAGTAATAAATTGGCTATCAGCTCCTAACCGCGAAGCGGCGACACCTCAAAGGGGGCGGGTGGTGTCGCCGCTTCGCGACCGGAACTTCATCTGAACTACCTGATTCCCAACATATCACCGCTTTGCGACTGGCAGAGTGCGTAAGTCATGATAAAAAAAGGCGGACGGCCAAAAGCCATCCGCCCACGGCAGGTCGTCAAAAACGAAAATGCCTCAACTCAAAGCCCCAATCCGTCCACGGCCGCCTGCACGGCTTCGGCGCGGTAAGCGGGGGCCGTGGCAGGGGCTTGAAGCAGCCGCAACAGGTGCTGGTATTTCCGGCGGCCATCGGCCAGCATCAGGGGCGGCACTTCGAGCGGGAACACGCCGAAGGGTTCCACCTTTTGCACGCCCACGAGGATAAACCGGTCGGCCCGCAGGGCATCGGTATAAAAAGCCGCCTGCCGGTCGTAATCGTAGGCCGAGCACTGCCAGCGGAAGTAGTCGGCATCGCGGGCAAGTGTGGTTTTGAAGTCGATGATGGTGTAGGGTTCGCCGGGCACGTCAATCACCAAATCGGCCCGCAGCTTGCACAGCGTGTTGGTTTCGGGCTCGGTAAAGAGGACGCTCGGCTCGGGCGTACCCAGCGCCAGGAGGCGGTTGATTTCGGTGTTGAGTTTCACGCCTTCCACCAGCCACCACACCAGCGTGTCGTTGAGGCCGGGCTGCCCGGCCTGGTAATCATCGGGTTCGAGCAGGGCGGTGTGAAAGGCCGTGCCGAAGCTCAGCGCCCCGCTGTTGGAGGCGGCGCCCACAGGCCGGGGCGGGCGGCCATCGAGCGCATCGCGCAGGCGCGAGAGGTCGGAATTGGCCACGGCGGGCATGGCGCGGTAGGTGTCGTAGTCGAGGCGCAGCAGGTCGGGGCGCGGGGCGGGCGGAGCGAGGTCGGGCATGAACGGATAAACAGCCCCGGCCGGGTTTTGGCTCCTGTCGCTGTCAATATTCCTGCCGAAACAATCAAAATTTGAGTTGTTTCGGAGGCTGTTCCGCAGTGGGCGGCTCCAGCGGTTGGCTGGTCAACTTTTAGAAATAGAAGCTGTTTAGAAAGTCGGCTGGCACGCGTTTTTAACGCGCTGCCGACTGGCTTCGCGCCTCCGACGCGCGGTTAGGCTCGCGCAAAGGCCGGCCCCACTCGTTCAA
>JANYFQ010000371.1 GCA_025362615.1 Hymenobacter sp.
AAACGGTTCGCGAACGGTTCGCGAACCGTTCGCGAACCGTTCGCAGTGCTGAAATCAGTCGTTTACTGCCACGAGCAGCGCTAACTGCACGTCGTAGTCGCGAGTAAGAATGCGTCGCGCCGCCGCCACCGCAGTGTCGAGCGCCAGGAGCCGCACGTCAGGCAGCACAGCGGGAGAAATCGCGTTGATGGCATCGAGACGTTCAGCCTGCGCGAGAAGATAAAGCCGATGATTTTCCACCTCCTCGTCTGATGGACGATGCGAATAACGAAACTCCAAACGACCTGTTTTTACAGGTTCTGGAGTCGGGTTGTCGTTGCGGTCGAGGAAACGAAAAAATTGGCCATACCCTGGCACCGCACCGCTACACGAAAAGATAGAGGCACAGGTGTTATCTGGAAAAATTTCCTGATTATCAATGATTAAACCCGCCGTAGCCCAGCCGTTTAAAACAAAGTGACTATTGACACCGCGAATGTAAAATCCTTTAATAGAAAGAATATCTTTATCCAACTGCTGACTAAGCACGAAAGTGCGCGGAACAAAAGGATCTGAAATACGCAAGTCAAACGTGCGGATTGTGGTGCGAGTACGCATAAGATGAGGTAGTTAAGGGTTTACAAAAAACGCCGCACCCAAATCATGAGGCGGATGGCCTCGCGGCGGGTGGCCAGGGCTTCCCGGAACGCTGGCACGAGCTGCACGAGCCGTTCCGGGTAAGCTGGTGCTCGACGCGGCATCAGGAGGTCGGGACGAGTAGGCAAGTAATTGCTCATTCAATGTATAGCAAATGACTAGTGAATTGATGCACAATGACTACACATTACTTGCCCGCTGCCTTTTCGGCTTTGGTTCTGGCCCTGGTTTCGGCCCTGCCCGCTGCCTTTTCGGCCCTGGTCACCACCTTTTCAGCTTTCGCGTAAGCCTCGTCCGCCGCCTTGTCGGCTTTCGCTGTCGCCTTGTCGGCTTTGGCTCTGGCCCACAGGCTGGCCTGCACGGCGGCTTCGGCGGCGCACTTTTCACGAAAAATCACCAACCCGTCCGGCGGCAAATAGCATACATGTTCAAGACAGCCTTTCATCTTGAAAGTAATAACTTCCTTGAGCGTCAGACCAGACGGAACGGTCAGCAACGGCATGGAGTTGGCCAACTCGTAAGCTTCGCGGGGGTGGTGACTGGTTTCGCCGAAGTATCTTAGCGCCAGCGGGTTGCCCACCTTCATCACATAGCTATTTGACGCGGCGACTTGCATGGTGCGCGGGTCAACCAACCGCTCCTCCACTCCGTCGCTGCTCGCCGTTATTAATTCCTCTTGGCCCTCGGCGCTCAATTCATCGGCCGGGGTCGGGTCATGTACGCTGTTGAAATTCAACGCAGGCTCTTTATAAAACGCCCCGAACCGACTGTACATCCGTAGGTTATGGGTGTTAGCTAACACGTCGAGTATCAGCGGCATATCGTACCCGCCACCTACTTTGGTCAGGCAATCAGGCTTAAAGTGGTACTTGATGCACTCCATCACCCCAGACGTGTAATCAGCCAGTGGGCTGACCCCGGCCACCAAATCGACCCGCTCGGTTACGCCTTGAGCATTCTTTTTCTTGCAATACAACGTGCGGTAGTCCAAGCCGCTATACCCCGACGTGTTGCCCACGATGTCCTGCCAGACCGCCGCCAGCGCCGCCCGCGCCCCGTTTACCGTCCACTCCGGGTTTTGCAGGATAAAACTATGGGTATGAATGTGCAAGCCGTGCTGCCCGCCCTTGCCCCGCTTCACCTCAACCCCGTACTCGCCCGCGTACACGATGGATTTCCAAATGTCCGTCTTCCGCAATTCGGCAAACGCCTGCATCAATTCGCGAGCGTAAAACGATTGGCCCCGGAACGTGCCCCCACTGTGCGGGGCGGTCAGGGTCAGGTGGACGGGATGGTAGTGCCCGGTGAGCAGCCGCCCTTTGGCATCGGTAGCCGTGGCCAGGTACGTGGCGTAGCGTTGCCGGATAATCTGGCTTTTCCGCAAATTCCAAGCGTAATCGAGCCGGTGCCGCGAGTAGAAAAATGTCATCGGCACCAACCGCGCCGCCGGGCCTTCACCAAAGCTCGCGTAGGTAGCCCAAGTGGTCCGCAACGCATAATGCAACTTGATGGCTGGCTCCAACAGGTCGGCCAGTTGGTCACCATACTCTTTCAGGCGCAGCACCTCGGCCCGTTCACCGTTGAAGCCCTTGCGGGTGGGAGGCAAATGCACGTCGTACAGGGTGCAATGTTCAGCAATCGCCGCAGCCAGCTTCTGGTTGTCGGTCAACTTCGCTTTCATCCGCCAACCGAAGCGGATGGCCGCCGCGTGTTGGCGCTCCTGGGCGGTGCGGGCAGGGGCTTCGGGTGCCGGCAAAGTATAGGGTTTCACAGGGTGCATAAAAAAGATGTTTCTATCATTATGGACGGAGGCCTCACCGGCCGATTTTAAACCGACCGCCAAAGGCACCAAAAAAGCCCCCGCTAACCGCCGAGAGGCGGATGCGAGGGCTTGCACAGAACGGTAGCCACCGAATGTTCAGCGGTGGGCATATACATAGCGGCAACGGGCCGTTTTTGGCCAGCTGTGCGCGGTTTGGGCGGTAAGG
>JANYFQ010000375.1 GCA_025362615.1 Hymenobacter sp.
CATCACCCAACCCGCCTCGGCCCTGGCCCTGGGCGGCACCCAAACCAACGTGACGGTGAGCGGCGGCAGCGACGGCACGGCCACCGTGACGGCCACGGGCGGCACCAGCGCCTACACCTACGACTGGACCCCCGGCACGCCCGCCGGCGACGGCACGGCCACGGTAACGGGCCTGAGCGCGGGCACCTACTCGGTGCTCGTCACCGATGCCAACGGCTGCCCGGCCACGCACAGCTTCACCATCACGCAGCCCGCCACGGTGGCCCCGACCGTGACGGCCCCGGCCAACGGCAGCCTGACCAACAATAACCGGCCGACCTACAGCGGCACCGGCCCGGCCGGCAGCACCATCACGGTGCTGGTGGACGGCACGAGCAGCGGCACGACCACCGCCACCGGCGGCACTTGGAGCCTGACCCCCGCCACGGCCCTGGCCGACGGCGCCCACACGGTGAGCGCCACGGCCACGGCCGGCACCACCACCAGCGGCCCCTCGAACGTGAACACCTTCACGGTGGACGCCACGGCCCCGACCGTCGTCGTCAGCTCGACGGCCGGCAGCAACGGCACTACGACTTCGACCACGCCGCTGCCCTTCGCGGTGACGTTCTCGGAAGCCGTGCTGAACTTCGTGAGCGGCGACGTAACAGTGACGGGCGGTACGCTGAGCGGCTTTACGGGCAGCGGCGCAACGTACACCCTGAGCGTGACGCCGACCGGCAACGGCCCGGTGACGGTGCGGGTGAGCGTGGCGGCCAACGTGGCCCAGGACGCGGCCGGCAACGGCAACGCGGCGGCCCCGGCGTTCGCGCTGAGTTACCAGGCCTCGCGGGTGACGAGCATCACGCGCCTCACCCCCACGCCCACGGCCACGGCCACGGTGAGCTACCGGGTGACGTTTGCGGTGAGCGTGACGGGTGTGTCGGCCAGCAACTTTGCTTTGACCACCACCGGCGCCGTGAGCGGGGCCAGCGTGGGCGCAGTCAGCGGCTCGGGCACGAGCTACACCGTCGAGGTGAACACGGGCACGGGCACCGGCAACGGCACCCTGCGCCTGGACGTGGACAACACGACCGGCATCGCGCCGGCCCTGACGAACGTGCCCTTCACCGGCGGCGAAGTCTATACCATCACCAAGAGCTTCGCGGCGGCGCCGACGCTGCGCCTGCAAGGCGCGGGCAGCACTACTGGCCGCAACGACGTGACGGCCTTCGTGGACGTGGTGCAGGTGCTGAGCGGCGGCTCTCCCTTTGCGGGGGGCTTGCAGAACGGCAGCTTTGAGACGAACAACGTGGCGGCGGGCAGTGTCTTGTACGCCCCCGGCACCTTTGGCGCGCCCACCGGCGCGGTGGCCGCGCCCTGGAGCCTGGCCCCCTTCTCCGGCGTGTCGCGCAACGGCAGCGCCTTTGGGTCCACGGCTGCGGCCGGCGACGCGGTGGCGCTGCTGCAATCTTACCTCGGCACCAACAGCAATGTGTCGCAGAACCTGGCCGTGCCCACGGGCCTCTACCAGGCCAGCTTTCAGGTGGCCCAGCGCACCAACCAGGCCAGCGACCAAGTGGTGCAGGCGTTCGTCAACAACGTGTTCGTGGGCAGCATCCAGCCCGCCAACGGCACCTACCAGACCTTCACTTCGGCCGAGTTCAGCGTGACGGCCCCGGCCCTGACGGCGACCATCACGAGTACGGCCCCCGACCCGACCACCACCACGCCCATCCCGGTGACGGTGACGTTCTCGCAGGCCGTAACCGGCTTCGTGGCCACCGACGTAGTGGCAACCAACGGCACGGTGAGCGGCTTCAGTGGCAGCGGCACGACCTACATCTTCAACGTAGCACCCACCGCGGCGGGCCTCGTGACGGTGGACGTGCCGGCCGCCGTGGCCCTCGACGCCAACAACACCGGCAACGCGGCGGCCACGCCCCTGACCCGGACCTACAACCTGCCCGACTTGCTCATCAGCACCACCGGCCCGGGCGGCAGCCCCATTGCCATCGCGGCGGGCAGCTACAACAACGTCACCATCACGGGCAGCGGCTTCGGCCAGCTTGCCGGGGCGGTGGTCGTGAACGGGGCGATGCTCGTGCAAGGCTCGCTGGACACCAATTGCCAGGCCCTGACCGGCACGGGTAGCTTCACGCTGGCGGCCGGTGCCACGCTGAGCATCTGCGACGCGAACGGCCTCACGACCACCGGCAGCACCGGGGCGGTGCGCGTCAGCGGCACCCGGTCCTATTCGTCGGATGCGTCCTATGCCTACAACGGCACGGCTCCGCAAGCCACCGGCGCGGGCCTGCCCGCCACGGTCCGCAACCTAACCATCGCCAACCCCGCCGACGTGACCCTGACGGCCCCCGTGGCCATCGCCCAAACCCTGACGATGGCCGCCGCCGGCAACCTGGCCCTCAACGGCCAGCCCCTGACGCTGCTGAGCGACGCCACCGGCACGGCCCTGGCCGTGAACAGCGGCGCGGGCATCGTCACGGGCGGCACGGCCACCGTGCAACGGTATTTAACGACGACCAACCCCGGCCTGGGCTACCGCCACTACAGCAGCCCGGTGCGCGGCAACACGATGAGCGACCTGGCCACGGCCAGCTTCACGCCCGTCTTCAGCGCCACCTACAACACGGCCACCACGGCCCCGCCGGCCGCCGGTTTCCCCACCGTGCTGGGCTACGACCAGGGCCGGATGAACACGACGGCCTACCAGGGCTTCGACCGGGGCTGGTTCTCGCCCGCCGCCACGGCCACTATGGGTGCCGCCACCGGCTACGCCGTGAACCTGCGCGGCACCGAAGTCGTGGACTTCACCGGCACGCTCCGCACCGGCGACTACGCCCGCGCCCTGCCCCGCGCCGCAGGCATCGTGGGCGGCGAGGGCCTGCACCTGGTGGGCAACCCCTACCCGGCCCCCATTGATTGGTCGCTGGTGACGACGGCCGACCGGCCGGGCGTGGACGCGGCGTTCTACGTCTTCGAGAGCAGCAGCCAGTACGGCGGGGCCTACCGCTCGGCCGTGAACGGCATCGGCAGCAGCGCCTTCATCGGCAGCAGCCAGGGCTTCTTCGTGCGCGTCACGCCGGGGCAGACCTCGGGCACACTCACCTTCAAAAACGCCCACCGCCTGACCGACTACGCCCAGCAAGTAGCGGTGCGGCGCGGCGCGGCCGACACCCGCCCGCTGGTGCAGCTCGCGCTGGCCGGGTCCGGCGCAACCGATAACCTGTACGTGTACGCCGAGGCCGGCGCTACCCCCGGCGTAGACGCGCAGTACGACGCGGCCAAGCTGGCCAACCCCAGCGGGCTGAACCTGGCCGCCCTTACCGCCACCGGCGAAGCGCTGGCCATCGACGGCTTGCCGGTCTTCGCCACCGCCCAGCGCATTCCGCTGCAATTGGCCGTGCCGGCGAATGGCCCCTACACCCTGACGGCCGCCACCCTGGCGAACCTGCCCGCCACCACAGCCGTGACGCTGACCGACGCGCTGGCCGGCACCACCACCGACCTGCGCCGCGTGAGTAGCTACCGCTTCACGGCCGTTGCTGCGGCCCCGGCCACGGGCCGCTTCTTCCTCAACCTGACCCCGGCCGGCACGGCGCTGGCTGCCAACGCGGCCGTACTAGCGGCGCAGGCGCAAGTGTACCCCAACCCGGCGCACGATGCCTTCACCTTGCTGCTGCCCCCGGTGGTGGGTGCCACGCAGGCCACGGCCACGCTGGTCAATGCCCTGGGGCAGGTAGTACACACCCAAACCCTGGCCCTGACGGCCGGCGGTGCCACCGCCCGCTACACCACGGCCGGCCTCGCGGCGGGCGTGTATGCCCTGCGCCTGAGCGCCGGCAAGGAAACCGCCACCCTGCGCGTGGTGCTGGAGTAAACCACCCCGGCCACTGGCCGCCTACGCAAGGCCCGCTTCCGCTCGGAGGCGGGCCTTTTGCGTGCCGCCCATTACCCGCAAAACACGAACAGCAGCCCCAGCACCACGATGAACACCACGTACATCAGTCCGTCCGAAAGAACGTAGCGGCCGTACTGACGGAAGAAGGCGCGGAGGCGGTGCATGGGCCGCAAAAGTACGCGGCGGGGCCGTTGCCGGGCGTTTGGGGCGTACTTTTGAAGAAATTGTTATCCCTTCGTGCTATGCCGCTACCCGTTGCCAAAAGCTGGAATTTCGCCCCCGTGCCCGACCCGGCCGCCGTTGCTACCCTCACCGCCGCCCTCGGCATTGCCCCCGAAATAGCCGCCCTGCTGGCCCAGCGCGGCCTGAATGACCCCGCCGAAGCCGCCGCCTTTTTCGCCCCCGCCCTCGCCGCCCTGCCCGACCCGCTGCTGATGCAGGACATGGCCCCCGCCGTGGCCCGCCTCGCCCACGCCCTGCACACCGGCGAGAAAGTGCTGGTGCTCGGCGACTACGACGTGGACGGCATCACATCGGTGGCCGTGGTGATGAGCTACCTCACCCCGCTTTTTGGCGTGGAGCGCCTGCGCGACTACATCCCCGACCGCTACACCGAGGGCTACGGCATCAGCCACAAGGCCATCGACACGGCCGCCGACGAGGGTTTTGGGCTCATCGTGGCCCTCGACTGCGGCATCAAGGCCAACGAGGCCGTGGCCTACGCCAGCAGCCGGGGTGTCGATTTCATCATCGCCGACCACCACTTGCCCGGCGAACACCTGCCCGCCGCCGTGGCCGTGCTCGACCCCAAGCGGGCCGACTGCCAGTACCCTTACAAAGAACTGTCGGGCTGCGGCGTGGGCTTCAAGCTCATGCAGGCCCTGGGCCGGCACCTGGGGTTGGACGACGCGCCCCTCTTCGACTTACTGGACCTGCTGACCGTGAGCATCGCCGCCGACATGGTGCCCATCACGGGCGAAAACCGCATCCTGGCCGCCCACGGCCTGCGCCGCTTCAACGAGGATGCCGCCCGGCTGCGCCCCGGCCTGGCCGCCCTGCTGGAGCTGGCCACCCTGCGCGAGGGCCGCCTCACCATCAGCAGCCTCATCTTTGGGTTTGCGCCCCGCATCAACGCCGCCGGGCGCATGGGCGATGCCCGCCGCGCCGTGGCCATGCTGCTGGCCCCCAACCAGCAGGAAGCCCGCTACACGGCCGAAGTCGTGGACCAGATGAACCTGCAACGGCGCGGCTCCGACCAGCTCACCACCCAGCAGGCCCTGGCCCGCATCGCTGCCGACCCGGCCCTGCAAAACGCCCGCGCCACCGTGCTCTACCAGGCCGACTGGCACCAGGGCGTGCTCGGCATCGTGGCCTCGCGCTGCCTCGACCAGTACTACCGCCCCACCGTCATCCTTACCCAGCGCGACGGCCGCGCCACGGGCTCGGCCCGCTCGGTGGCGGGCTTCGACATCCACACCGCCCTCGAAACCTGCGCCCCGCTCCTCGACCAGTTCGGCGGGCACCGCGCCGCCGCCGGCCTCACCCTCAAGGTCGAAAACGTGCCCGCCTTTCAGCTACAGTTCGAGCAGGTGGTAGCCGATACCCTGCGCTCGGAGCACCTCGTGCGGCCCGTGGACATTGCCGCCACCCTGCCCCTGGAGCGCCTCACGGAGGCTTTTTTTGAGGAGCTGCGCCCGATGGAGCCCTTCGGCCCCGGCAACCCCAGCCCCGTTTTCGCTACCCACGGCCTGCGGGCCGTGCCCGGCAGCGCCCGCCTCGTGGGCACCAACCACCTCAAGCTGCGCCTCGCCCCGGCCGACCCCGCCGCGCCCGTCGTGGTCGTGGACGCCATCGGCTTCGGCCTCGCCGACTACCTGCCCCAGGTAGAAGCCGGCCAGCCCTTCAGCGCCGCCTACACCCTCGAAATGAACGAGTACCGGGGCTTCCGCACGGTGCAATTGCGGCTCGTGGATTTGCGCTGGGCACAAATCGATTAAAGTAAGTATGGGTGCCGAACAAAAATCCCCGGTAGCCTCGCAATAAACTAAAATAGTAACTGACGTTACGCAGTGCTTCAAACCCCCACGGGGTTCCGTAGTTTTTAACCGACGTGCAGCAGCCCGGCTGGAACCCCGTGGGGGTTCGGCCGCCCCTGCCTGACTTACCGGGGGTGTGCGCTTCGCGCCAACCCCGGCTTTGCTACGGAACCCCGTGGGGGTTCGCGGCAGCGCGTAACAGCAGTTACTATC
>JANYFQ010000378.1 GCA_025362615.1 Hymenobacter sp.
CTTTCGGGCCTCGAAGGCAATGTTGACAACGCCGCCCACGTCGGCGGCCTGCTGGCCGGCGGCCTGCTGGCCGGTCCGCTGGCGCTTTTCGGGCTGCGAAAAGAGTCGGTTTGAAGGCAGTTGCGCGGTAGGTTTTGGCTGCGTTTTGGCGCGGGCCTCCAGGCCCGTGCCGCCCACTAGCGGGCCTCTGGCCCGCACCCCAGCCCGAAACCGTTGGGGTCGTGTAAAGTCCATCGTTCAACGATTGGGGGCCAGAGGCCCCCAGGTAACCGGCACGGGCCAGGAGGCCCGCGCCAAAACCCCACCCGGTAACGCACTCAACAACAATTCAAAAACTCAACCAATGCACGCCATCCAACTCGATGCCATCAACCAGCCCGTTGCCCTGCGCGAGCTGCCCCAGCCCCAACCTGCCGCCGGCGAAGTGCTGGTGCGGCTCCATGCCGCCGCCCTCAACCACCGCGATGTCTGGATTCAGCGTGGGCAGTACGCGGGGCTGCAACTGCCCTGCACGTTGGGCTCCGACGGGGCCGGCACCGTGGCCGCGCACGGCCCCGCCGTGCCGGCCGCTGCCCCCGCCGTGGGCGCGGCCGTCGTCATCAACCCCGGCTGGCATTGGGGCGACGACCCTCGCGCCCAGGGCCGCGACTTCCGGGTGCTCGGAATGCCCGACCCCGGCACTTTTGCCGACTACATTGCCGTGCCCGCCCACTACCTGCGCTCCAAACCCGCGCACCTTACCTGGGCGCAAGCCGCCGCCCTGCCGCTGGCGGGCCTCACGGCCTACCGGGCGGCCTTCACCCGCGCCCAGGCCCGGCCCGGCGAGCGGGTGCTGGTGACGGGCGTGGGTGGCGGCGTGGCCTTGCTGGCCGCCCAGTTTTGCGCCGCCCAGGGCTGCGAAGTGTGGGTAACGTCGGGTTCCGATGCCAAACTGGCCCGTGCCCTGGCCCTGCCCGGCCTGAAAGGCGGGGCCAATTACACCCACCAAAAATGGGAGAAAACCCTTGTCCAACAAGCCGGTGGCCCGTTCGATGTCATCATCGACAGCGCCGCCGGGGCTGCCTTCGGGGCCTTGCTCGATGCCGCCGCGCCGGGCGGGCGCATCGTGTTCTACGGCGGTACGCTGGGGGCTATCCCGCAGCTACCGCCGGCCAAAGTGTTCTGGAAACAGCTCTCCATCCTCGGCTCTACGATGGGCACCGCGCAGGATTTTGACGAAATGCTGGCCCTCGTCAGCACCCACAAAATTGTGCCCGTGGTGGACGAAGTATTTGCCTTAGTTGATGCCGAAGCCGCCCTGCGCCGCCTCGAATCGGGCGGGCAGTTTGGAAAAGTCGTGCTGCAAATAGCGCAGTAGCGCGGCTTTCAGAACGGTGTACCACCAAGCACAGCTTGGTGGTACAGCCGTTCTGAAAACCACGCCAAGCTGGTTGCCAAAATCTTCAAGCAAATCATTGGTTCACAGCGCAATAAAATCATCAAAAAACCGCCCTGGCTGGAATGCTGCGGCGGTTTTTGCTGTTTCATCAGCAGCCATCAACCCCTGCTTTGACTGCCATGAAAACTGCCGCCGAATACCTCCAAAACCACGTTTTTGAAGCCCGCCGCCCGCACCGCACCTTGCAAGCCGTCGTGGCCCTGCCCGATGCCCTGGCCGCCCTCGAACAAGCCCTGGCCGATGCCGACCGCTACCGCTACCTGCTCATGCGGGCCTTGCGCCACCACGCCGATGATGCCGCCCCGCGCCCAGCTGCTACGGCCGCCGCCGCAGCCACTCCCGAAGCAAAAATTCTGCCCCTCTACCCTAATGCCGAGTACCGCCTGGCAGCGTAAAATGCTGCTCCAGGTCAGTGGCCGGACGAAGCCCCAGGGCACTCGTCGGACGAATCGCCCGCAGGGCTTCGTCCGACGAGTGGACGTAGGCTGCCCAAGAACGGTTTGATTTAGAGCCCAAATGCGAGCCGTTCAAACCGCAGTGGCCGGACGAACCCCTTCGGGGGATTCGCCCGACCACTGGGCAACCCGCTGCGCCAATTCCTGGGCAAGGACCGCAGCTTGCTGCCGCAATTCCGGCACCGCCGTCGATTCAAAATAGGCCGGCCGCCGGCTGGCCCCCAGCGTAAAGAGCGTGGCCGAAACCCGGCCGTCGGCACCCAGCAAAGCTCCGTGCGCGTCGGTCAGGATGCCCAGGCCCAGCGGGTCGGGCACGAGGTGGCCCGCGTCGCGCAAGCCCTGCACCAGCGGCGTGGCGATGCGGCTGTAGTCGAGCAGCGGGCCGGTGCAGCACACAACGTGTTGGGCAGTATGCCAGGCGTTTATGGCCTCTGTGCAGGCTTTGACCCGCACCCGCAGTTCATCGCCTTCGCCCTCTATTTCGCGCACACGTCCGATGTGCAGCTGCACCCAGCCGCTGGCCGTGAGGGCAGCAATGGCGGCGGCGTTTTCGGGCGGACTGCGGTGCCGCGTCACGGCCCAGAGGCTGCTGAGGTGGCGCAGAAACCGGCGCTGCTCGGCCAGCGGCCAGTTGGCCCAGATGCGGCCCAAATCGGGGCGCAGGCAGTCCAGCACCGGCCGCCAGTCGAGGCCCTGGGCGGCGGCGGCGCGGCGGTGCTGGTTGAAGATGTGCAACACGCCGGCCACGGTGGTTTCGGCGGCCAGCTCGGCGTAAAAGTTGGGGTAGTGGGCCGTGGCGGGGCCGTGGGCGGCGGGCCAGCGCCCGTGCCGGGCCACCACGGCCACGGGGGCACGGTGGCCGTCGTGGCGCAGGGCCAGCAGCACGTCCACGGCCGTCAGGCCCGAGCCGATGAGCAGCACCGACTCGTCGGGACCGATGCGGCGCAGGCTGCCGGCGGCCCAGGGGTCGGGGTGGTAGCCGGGGTGGGCAAGGTAGGCCAAATCGGGGCCGGCGGGCGGCGGCGGGGCGAAGTTGCCCAGGGCCAGCACCAGGTAATCGGTGGCCCAGGTTTCGCCGGTTGAAAGTTGCACCCGGTAGCTGCCACCGGACTGTTTTTCAGCGGCTTCGGCCGTGGCGTTGTGCCAGCGAATGCCGTGCCCGGCGGCGGTGGGGGCGGCCAGCAAAGTGCTCAGCTCCTGGTTCAGGTAGCGGCCGTACGTAGCGCGGGCGGCAAAATCGGGTGCTCCGTGGGCGGCTTCGGGCTGGGCCTGGAGCCAGTCGGCAAAGTGCGCCGGCTGGTCGGGGTAAAGGCTGAGGGCAGCGGGCCGCACATTGAGCAGGTACTCGGGGCGGCGGGCGGTGTAGGCCAGGCCGGGGCCAGGCACCGGGCGCGGCTCAACCAAATGAATTTCTGCGTTTTTCAGCGCCGGCTGCCGCGCCAGCTGCACGGCCAGCGCCGTGCCCGCAAAGCCGCCGCCGACGATGGTGATAACGGGACGCGGCGGCGTGGGCATTTGTTTGCTAAATTGTTTAATTGCTAAATTGTTGGCTGTTCTGGTGTCAGTTCTGTTGTAAGTGAGCCTATCCAGCCAAGCGGTGCGGGCGGGCGGCTTTTTTGCCGCC
>JANYFQ010000379.1 GCA_025362615.1 Hymenobacter sp.
GGCGGCAAAAAAAGCCGCCTGCCCGCACCGCCTATGGCCCAAATCGACTTTCTAAACAGCTTCACTACTTAGAGCGGTTTCCAGGTCGGTGTACACAATCGTTGCACGGTGCAGAGACGCACTATTTTGCGTTTCCTCACTGCCCATCAATCGTTCAGCGAGGAGACGCAAAATAGTGCGTCTCTACACCATGTACACCAACTTGGAAACTGCTCTAAAACAAGCCCTGCGCTACGGCTGGTTGGCTTGGCGAAGCGCAAAAGAAGGCCGTTGGCAAACAGAGGAAGGTAAACCAAAAAACACTTTTGCTGCGTGAAAAACTGGCTCATTCTCCCCACGCTGCTGCTCGCGGCCCTCGTTGCTGTGGCCTACCCGCGCTTGGCAGCTAAGTTGCACCGCTATCGAACCCACCGCGCTGCCGAGGCTGCCACTGCCCAGCTCGCTCCTCAACTCCGCGAGGGAGACCTTATTTTTCACACCTCGCAATCGGCGCAAAGCAGAGCCATTCAGTTGGCTACGCACTCGGCGTACAGCCACTGCGGCATCGTGTACCAAGAGGCGGGAAAGTGGCAGGTATTCGAGGCCGTGCAGCCCGTACAACTCACGCCGCTGGCCGATTGGGTGGCGCGGGGCCGGGGCGGGCATTGCGTGGTGAAGCGCCTGCGCGATGCCGAGGCCGTGCTGACGCCCGCCGCCGTGGCACGGCTCAAAGCGGCGGGGCAGCCCTTTGTGGGCCGGCCGTACGATTTGTATTTTGGCTGGACGGACGACCGGATTTATTGCTCCGAGTTAATCTGGAAGGTGTACGCCCGGGGGCTGAACCGAAAAATCGGCACCCTGCAAAAGCTCCGCAATTTTGATTTGAGTAGCCCTGCCGTGCGGGCTAAAATGCGGGAACGCTACGGTCGTAAATTGCCGCTGGATGAAGTGGTTATTTCGCCGGCCAGCATTTTCAACAGCCCGGAACTGGCGACGGTGACGGACCGATGACAACCCAAACCGTTGCGCGGCTTGCGCCACCAAGTGGTTCGGGCGCGGGGTGCGTTTGCCTGCGGCCCAAGCGGCTGGCACCACCGGCGGGGCGTATTTTTGCGGTCTGTCGGCGCAAAAACCGCAACCGTTGCGCGGCGGCCCAAGTGGCCTAAGCAGGTACGCAGAAGAAGATAGCAAGTAGAAAGACTGTAACACGTTGTTTGTCAAAGATTCTTGCAAAGCGTTTTTGCTCTTTATTTTTTACTCACTGCTTAATCCGGCGCGTAGTACTCGACGTAACCTTCTCTTTCTTTGCTCTCTACCCAATATTCCCCCTGGCTCCTGCTCGTTTGCCTGCTCGTAGGCGCGGGCTACGCGGCGCTGCAATACTCGGCCAAGGCACCCTGGAGCCGGCGGCTCAACTACGGCCTGGCCGCACTGCGCTTTGCGGTGGTGAGCTTTTTGTGCTTTCTGCTGCTCGGGCCGGTGCTCCAAACCAACACCACCCGCACCGAAAAACCGGCCGTGGTGCTGGCCGTGGATAACTCGCAGTCGGTCGAATTATTTTCGGCGAAGGCCGATTTGGCGGCCCTCAAAACCGGGTTGCCGCAGTTGGCGGCCACGCTGCGGGCCAAAGGGTTCGAGGTCGAAACCCGCGCCCTGGCCCCGTCGTCGCTGCGGGCGGCGCGGCTCGATTCGCTGCCCTATTCGGCCCCGGCCACGGACCTCAGCGGCTTGCTTACCGCCACGGCCCGCGCCTACGAGGGCCGCAACCTGGCCGCCGTGGTGCTGCTCTCCGACGGCCTCGTGAACCGGGGGCAACGCCCCGAAGCCGCCGAAATCGGCTTCCCGGTGTACGCCGTGGCGCTCGGCGACACGGTGGCCAAGCGCGACGTGCGCCTCGTCGGGCTGGCCTACAACCGCGTGGCCTTCAGCGGCAACAAGTTTCCGCTGGAGGCCGAAATTGCGTTTGAGGGCTTTGCCGGCGGCACCGCTACTGTGGAGCTGCGCGAGGGCCGCCGGGTGCTCGACAGCCGCCGCCTGACGCTGCCAGCGGGTCGTAAGCGGTTCAAAACCAGCTTCCAACTCACGGCCCCCGCACCGGGCAAGCGACGTTACGAAATTCGGGTGGTGCCCCAGGCGGGCGAGTTTACGACCCTCAACAACGCCCGCACGGCCTTCGTGGAGGTGGTGAAGGGCAAGCTGCGGGTGCTGCTGGCCGGGGCCGCGCCCCACCCCGATTTGCGGGCGCTGCGGGCGGCCATCGCGGCCAACGACAACTTCGACCTCACGCTGGCCCTGCCCGGCATTGCGCCGCTGCCGGCTGGGGCGGCGTTCGACGTGGCCATTTTGCACCAGTTGCCCGCCCAGGGCGGGCTGGGGGCCGAGCTGCTGGCCGCTGTGCTGGCCCGCAAGGTGCCGGCGTTTTTCATCCTGGGGGCGCAGTCTAATCTGCCCGCGTACAACCAACTTGCTGCGGGCCTGACCATTACGCCCCGTGGCAGCCAGACCGACGACGTAACGCCGGCCCCCAACTCCGGTTTCACCCGCTTCGCCACCGACGACGAGGCCGCCCGCCGCTACGCCGATTTCCCGCCCGCCCCCGTGCCCTTCGGCGACTACCGCCTCGGCCCCGGCGCGGAGGCCGCGCTTTGGCAGCGCGTGGGCCGCCTGCCCACTACCCGGCCCCTGCTCGTGTTTGGCGGCTCGGCCGAAGCCCGCCGCGCCACCCTCGTCACCGACGGCGGCTGGCAGTGGCGCCTGGCCGAAGCCGTGGCCCACGACGACCGCCCCGAAGCCTACGACCGCCTCATTATCCGCACCTTACAGCTCCTCACCCAGAACGCCGCCAAGAAGCGCCTCGACGTGTACCCCACCCAGGATGCCTTCGATGCCCAGGACGAGGTGACGCTCGGGGCCGAAACGTATAATGCGGTCTTCGAGCGGCTCTACGACCAGAAAATCGACCTCGCCCTCACCGATTCGGCGGGCCGCGCCCGGCGCTTTTCCTTCGCCAACGCCCCCGACGGCTCGCCCCTGCGCCTGGGCCAACTGCCCGCCGGCCTCTACCGCTACCGCGCCACGGCCACCCTCGGCGGCACCGCCCAGGCCGATGCTGGCGAGCTCCTCGTGCAAGCCCAGCCCCTCGAAGCCCTCGAAAGCCGCGCCGACCACAACCTGCTGGCCCAACTGGCGCGGGGCACCCAGGGCGCGGTGTACCGCCCCAACGGCCTCGATAAGCTGGCCAACGACCTGATAAAAAAGCAGTTCAGACCCATTATTTCCGTCGAAGAAAGCCAGCAGGATTTGATAAATTTGAAGTGGATTTTCTTCGCGCTGCTGGCGTTTTTGGCGACGGAATGGGCGGTGCGGAAGTATTCGGGGCGGGTGTAGCGCGGGTTTTCAACCCGCGCGTGAGGCCGTTTTACCCC
>JANYFQ010000382.1 GCA_025362615.1 Hymenobacter sp.
GGCGGCAAAAAAAGCCGCCCGCCCGCACCAAACCCAACTTTCCAAACAACCTCGTTATTACTTTATCGAACCCATGCGTAAAATCCTCCTCGGCCTGCTCGTTTTTGGCCTTCTGCTCGTCGCTGCCGCCGTGGCCGTGCCCTTCGTGTTCAAAGACAAGCTGCGGGCTGTGGCCGACCGGCAGATTGCCCAGCGTGTGCGGGCCACCGTGCAGTACGACCCCGCCAACATCGGCGTGAGCCTGCTGCAGACTTTTCCCGATTTGAGCCTGACGGTGAAAGACTTGCGGGTGATTGGCCTCGACTCGTTCAGCCGCGACACGCTGGCGTACCTGCCGGAACTGCGCGTGGGGCTGGACGTGATGAGCGTACTGCGGGGCGGCGAAATCAAAATCAACAGCGTCGAGCTGGACCGGCCCGACCTCAGCATCCGAACCCTGAAAAGCGGGCGGGCCAACTGGGACATCGTAATTTCGGACTCAGCCGCCGCTACCAAAGGCCAGGACACCAGCCAGGTAGCCCTGGCCATTGCCAGTTGGAAAATGACCGACGGCCACTTGCGCTACGAAGACCTGACGCTGCCCTTCCGCATGGAAGCGCGGGGCGTGAACCACCGCGGGCGGGGCGATTTCGCCCGCGACATCTTCGACCTGACTTCGCAAACCACCGCCGAACGCCTCGACGTGGACTATGCCGGAACGCGCTACGTGAGCGAAAAAAAGCTCGACGCCGACGTGACGCTGAACATGGACCTGGCCAAAATGCTGTTCACCTTCAAAGACAACAAAATCAGACTCAACGACTTTCCCTTCACGTTTGCCGGGGCCATCGGCCTGCCCAACGCGACCGACATTACGTATAACCTCACCTTCAAAGCCCTGGAGGCAGATTTCAAAACCATTCTGAGCCTGGTGCCGGGCGTGTTTACGGAGAAGTTCAAAAGCATTGAAACGGCCGGCAAGGTGGCGTTCGATGGCTACTACAAAGGCACCCAAACCGCCACCCAGATGCCCGGCTACGGCCTGAACCTGACCGTGACGAACGGCGAATTTCACTACCCCGACCTGCCGCAGAAAGCCCGCAACATCAACCTCGAAATGAAGGTCGATAACCCGTCGGGCGTGACCAACAACGTGAAGGTCAATGTGCCCCGGTTCCACCTCGACCTGGGGCCGAACCCGGTGGAGGGCAACGTGCGCATCGCGGGCCTGGAGCCGATGAACGTGGACGGCCGCCTCAAAGCCAACGTGAACCTGGCCGAAGCCCTGAAGGTGTACCCGGTGGCGGGGCTGGTCCTGCGCGGGCAGCTTTTTGTGGATGCTACGGCCAAAGGCACGTACTCCAAAACCCAGATGCCGGCCCTGAACGCGGCCCTGCGCCTGACCAACGGCTACGTGAAATCGACCAAATTTCCGGCCCCGGTTGAGAACATCAACCTCAACGGCACGGTCGTCAATACCACGGGTCAGGTGAACGATACGCAGCTCAACCTGCCGCAATTTAAGATGGTGCTGGAGGGCGAACAGCTCGAAGGCCGCCTCACGGCCCACAACCTCAGTCAGCCGGTGTTTGACGCCAACGTGCGCGGCACCGTCGATTTGACGAAGATGACGAAAATCTTCCCGCTCGCGGGCATGACCGTGACCGGGCGCGTGGCCGGCGACGTGGCCGCCAAAGGCAACATGGCCGACGTGGAAGCCGGCCGCTACCAGAACGTGGTGGCCAGCGGCACCGTGCGGGCCAACAACGTGACGTACAAGAGCAAAGACCTGCCGCAGGGCGTGAAAATCAGCAGCGGCACGGCTACCTTCAATAACAACCAAATCAACATTCAGGGCCTGAACGGCACGGCCGGCAGCTCCGATTTTGCCGCTTCGGGCACCGTCAGCAACTACCTGGGCTACTTGTTTACCCCTGGGCAGACGTTGCGGGGCACGATGAATGTGAACTCGCACAATTTCAACGTGAACGAGTGGATGGTGGACGAGGTATCGGCCCGGCCCACGGCCAGCGGCACGGGCGCGGCCCCGGCGAAGGCCAACGGCGTGCTGCAAATTCCGAAGTTCTTCGATTTGGTGCTCAACAGCAAGGTCGATAACGTGACGTACGACAACCTCAAGCTGACCAACGCCCAGGGCACGGTGGCGGTGAACAACCAAACGGCAACGCTCAAAAACCTGACCTTCAACACGCTCGGGGCCACGTTTGGCACTACCGGCAGCTACAGCAGCCGCGATTTGGCCCACCCAAAATTCAACCTCGGCCTCAACATCAAGAACCTGAATTTCCAGAACGCCTTTGCGGCCTTCAACAGCATCAAAACGCTGGTGCCGCTGGCCCAGCAGGTGCAGGGCGTGTTCGGCACCAACTTCAACGTGAGCGGCGAGATGGGGCCGGATATGCTGCCCAACCTGGCCACGCTCAACGGCAAAGGGCTGTTCGACATCGTGAAAGCCACCGTGATGCAGTCGAAGGTGATGAGCCAGATTTCGGCCCTGACGACGCTGCCGGAGTTGAAGAACATGGAAATCCTCAACCGCATCGTGAACGCCGAACTCGTGAACGGCAACCTGGTTATCAAACCCTTCGACCTGGCGGTGGGCGACGTGAAGATGACCGTGGGCGGCACCAACAGCCTGAGCGGGGCGCTGGCCTACGTCACGGCCATCAACGCGCCCACGGGCCGGCTCGGCTCGGCCGTCAGCAGCCAGCTCACGCGCCTCACCGGCGTGGCCAACATCCAGGGCACCGACCGCGTGACGCTGGGCCTCAACATTGGCGGCACCGTGGCCAACCCCAGCGTGAAACTCACCACCGGCTCGGTGAAAACGCAGGCCAAAGACGTGGCCAAGAGCCTGGTAACCACCCTTGCCAAAGACAAAATAACCACGGCCCTCGGCGGCTTGCCCACCCGCAAAATCAGCAAGGAAGACAGTGTACGCCGCGCTGGCCAAACGCCCGAAGAAGCCGCCCGCCAGGCAGAGCTTGACAAAAAGCAGCGCCGCATTGATGCCGAAAACCTGGCCAAGAAGAAGCTGGCCGAAGGGTTTGGCAACCTCTTCGGGCCCAAACGCAAGCCCAAAGCCGCCTCGGATACGGCGCAGTAGAGTAAAATTCTGTTTGTAAAGTCGTTGCGGGGTCAGAGCAGTTTCCAGCTTATTCTGACGACGTGAGGCCTTTCGGCTTCAGTTACGGAACTGACATCACGCGGCCTCTCGAACCCCGAAGGGGTTCAACAGCCCAGCCGGGGGTTGGCAACCACCGGGAGCCTACCCCCGGACCAATGCCCCCCGACGACCGAACCCCAACGGGGTTCCACCGCCTTCGGTCAGGCAAGTGGTTCGCCGCAGGCGGTGGAACCCCGTTGGGGTTCGGGCCACGCAGCCGTCGTAGCCGGGGGTAGGCGCCCGCTGGTCGCCAACCCCCGGCTGTGCTGTGTAACCCCTTCGGGGTTTTGGAGCAGTGCGTAACAGCAGTTACGGAACAGCAGGCGTTTCAAAAGCAGCGGATTTCGGCCCGAGGAATGGGCCAGGAAACCCGCGCAACTGTCCGGTTTTGAGTGAGGTGTCCGAAAATGGACACTTTTCGCGGAACCAGCTACGCTTTTTAACCACGTAAAATACTCAATAACAAGGTTTTGTTGCATTGGCACGTTGCTTGGACTACTGGGATAACACCCCCGTAAGCTTCGCACGAAAATGGACAACATGGACCGCGCCATTGCGCCCGCTACCCAACTCAAACGCCGGCGGCGGCGCTGGCTGTTGGGCGCGACGCTGGCCGCGGCGCTGGGGGGCGCAGTACTGGCTTTCCGCACGGTGCTGACCCCTAGTGTGGAGCTAAACGATTTGCTCACGGCCCGCGTCGAAACCGGCGACGTGGAGGCCTCGCTGACGGCGGCGGGCGTACTCGTGCCGGAGCGGGAAGCGGTGCTGACGAGCCCCCTGCAAAGTACTATCCGGCGGGTGGCGGTGGCGGTGGGCGCGCGGGTGCAGCCCGGCCAAACCATTGTGGAGCTGGACAAGGAGCTGGCCGCCTCGGCGCTGGCCAAGCTCAACGACGAGCAGCTTCGGAACCAGAACAAGAACGCCCAGCTGCAACTCACGCTCGAACGCAGCCTCACCGATTTGCGGAGCCAGGCCCAGGTGCAGGCGCTCAAAGTCAGCAGCTTGCAGTCGGCCCTGCGCGACGAGCAGCACTTGCTAAAGGTTGGCGGCGGCACGGCCGAAAGCGTCCGGCAAGCCAGCCTCAATTTGAGCGTGGCCCAACTGGAGGCCCAGCGCCTGGCCCGGCAACTCGGCACCCAGCAACGCGCCAACGCCGCCGACGTGCGCGAGCTGGGCTTCACGGTGTCGATGCAGCAGCGCAGCATTGCCGAACTGGCCCAAAAACTAAAGCAGGCCGACATCAGCAGCCCGCAGCCCGGCGTGCTGACGTGGGTGAATGAAAACCTGGGTGCCACCGTGCAAGCCGGCGACCCGCTGGCCCGCGTGGCCGACCTGAGCAGCTACCGCGTCCGGGCCACCATTTCCGATACCTACGCCGACCAGCTCCACCCCAACGATGGCGTGATTGTGCGCCTCAACGGGACGGATTTGCGCGGCAGTATTGCCAGTATAAGCCCGGCCGTGGAGAAGGGCGTGGTCACGTTTCTGGCCCGGCTCGACAACCCGCACCACGCGGCGCTGCGGGCCAATTTGCGAGCCGACGTGTTCGTCGTCACCAGTGCCCACCGGGGCGTGCTGCGCGTCCGCAACGGGCCGTTTTACCAGGGCGGGCGCGAGCAGGCCGTCTTTGTGCTGGCGGGCGGGCGGGCAGTGCGACGCACAGTGCAATTTGGAGCCAGCAATTTTGATTTCGTGCAGATTATGAGCGGGTTGAAGGTTGGAGACGAAGTGGTGGTGTCGGACATGAAGACGCACCTGGACACGCCGGAGTTGGTGGTGAAGTAGCGCGGGTTTTCAACCCGCGACG
>JANYFQ010000392.1 GCA_025362615.1 Hymenobacter sp.
TACACCTTTGCCGAGGCCGAAACTGCCCTGGCCGCCCACCCCGCCGCCGACCTCGTGCTGCTCGACATCAACCTCGGCAGCGCCAACCCCGCCCACACCGGCCTGGCCCGGGCCCAGGGCCTGAGCGCCGCCGGCCGCCCCTTCGTCTTCCTCACCGCCTACTCCGACGTCGACACCATCCGCGCGGCCACTTACCTGCAACCCAGCGGCTACCTCATCAAGCCCCCCAACCCGGCCACGCTCTTCGCCGCCATCCAAACGGCCTTCGAGCACAGCCGCACCCGCCAGCCTGGCACCTCGCCGCTGCTGCCGCTGCCCCTGCTGCGGCTGCCCGAACTCCGCACCCCGGCCCTGCCGCCCGATTACTTTTTCGTCAAAAACGGCACCCGCACCACCAAGGTGTTCTGGCGCGAAGTGGCCGCCCTCGAAGCCGGCAAAAATTACGTCACCCTGTTTGTGCCCGCCCTGCGCCTGCGCCACGCCGTGCGCGGCTCGCTGGGCACCGTGCTCGAGCAACTGGTGCCCGCCGCCTTACGGGCGGGTTTCGTGCGCGTCAACCGCTCCACCTGCCTGCAGGCCAGCTGCATCGAAAGCTGCGACGACGACTTCGTGTACTGCGCCGGCGAGCGCTTCGAGGGCAGCCCCGCCGTGCGGCAGCAGTTGCAAAAGGGCGCGGGCTGAGGCGGGCACCGGGCGCGGCGGGCCAGCGCAGGGCCGTTGGGGCCACGCCCAGCGCCTCGTAGCCGTTAAGTTTTCGGTTCAGGTAGTAGGTTTCAGGTTTTAGGTTTTTAGGTGTTGGGTTTTAGGTGTTGGGTTTTAGGTTTTAGGTGTTGGGTTTTAGGTTTTAGGTGTTGGGTTTTAGGTTTCAGGTGTTGGGTTTTAGGTTTCAGGTGTTGGGTAAACTGATTTTGAAAACCCAACACCGAACACCGAACACCCAACACCGAACACCGAACACCCAACACCCAACACCCAACACCGAACACCGAACACCGAACACCCAACACCGAACACCCAACACCGAACACCCAACACCGAACACCGAACACCGAACACCCAACACCGAACACCCAACACCGAACACCGAACACCGAACACCCAACACCCAACACCCGACACCTAACACCCGACACCCAACACCGAACACCCAACACCGAACACCGAACACCGAACACCCAAGCACCAAGCACCAAGCACCAAGCACCAAGCACCAAGCACCAAGCACCAAAAGCCCCCAACACCCCTTAACCCACTGCGAACCGTGCGTTTACTCCTTACCCTTCTTATCCTGGGCTTTGCGGCCGGCACGGCCCACGCCCAGCAAGCCGGCGACACGCTCAGTGTGCCGTGTCCGCCGCCCGCGCTGTTGCGGCAGTGCGTCGATTTCGATGCCACCCGCGCCCTCGACCCCAAGGCCGGCCCGCAAACCTTCATCTGGAACCTCGGCGACGGCACGGTGCTCCGGGGCCTCAAGGTATCGTACTGCTACAAGGAGTTGAAAAACTACCTCGTCACCCTCGACGTGCAAAACAGCCGCACGAAAGTCATCCGCCGGGCCGAAAAAACCTACGCCGTGGCCCTCGCTGACCAGGACATTCTCGATTTCAGCCAGTCGGCCATGCAGGTTCACGTCGGCGATGCCGTTGTTTTCGAAGCCCCCGCTGCCGTGTTGCCCACCTGCGAAAACGTGCAGCTCATCTGGGATTTCCGCGACGGCCTCCAGGCCCGGGGCCGCAAAGTGAGCCACCGCTTCCGCAAGCCCGGCACCTTCGCCGTGCGCCTGAGCCTGCGGGCGTACGGCCCCGGCACCTGCCCCAACAGCCACTGCGTGAGCCGCGAAATAACCGTGGTGCCGTGAGTTGAATTGTTAAATTGTTAAATTGTTAAATTGTTAAATTATTGCTGGCGAGTGCTTCTATTCCGCAGTGAGCGCAGTGGTAAAACCGCAGTGGGCGCGGTGCATCAGGGCACGTATGAGCAACAATTTAGCAATTCAACAATTCAACAATTTAATCAATAATTCAACAATGTAAAAATTACCCTGCCCTCCTTGCCTCCAATACGTGCAGCTCGTCGAGCACCAGCGCCCACAGGTCTTCGTAGGGGATAATTTCGGGTTCGGCGTACGCGCCGCCGGGCACGGGGGTGGCTTGCAGCTTTTGCAGCGGGTTGCGGTTGCGGGCGGCGAGGGCGGCCGGTTCAAAGTTTTTTTCGGGGAGCCGCAGCAGCAGGCCAATGAACTGCCGGGTGCGGGCGGTGTGGTTTTCGCGCAGGTGGCGCTGCCGGTACTGGCGCAGGTTGTCGAGGCGGGCCGTCACGTCCTCAATGCTGCCTTTCCGCAGAAAGTGCAGCACTTGCAGCACCAGCAGCGAGACGTTGTGCCCGCACTTGTCGCGGTTGAACTCCGGCAGCACCAGCGTCCAGTGTTCGCGGCGGCGGCGCTGGGCGAAGGTGAGGCGATGGGCCGGCAACACAAATTCGAGGTACGCCTCGTAGAGCTCCCAGCGTTCGAGGGCTGCCTCGCGCAGCTTGCCGAAGGTGGTGCTTTTGCTGCACACCGCTAGTAGCTGCCGGGCCTTGGCGTACTGCTGGGCGTGCAGCGCCAGCAGCAGGTGGGTTTCCTGAAAATAAAGCCAGTTGCTGGACGTGGGGTGAAAATCGCCCAGGTACTGGGCGGCCACTTTCAGCCCTTGCAGCGGCTGCCGGCTTTGCAGGTAGCCGAACACGATGGCAAAGTGGTTGAACCGGCGGTCGAAGCGCCGCTTGTTAATCTTGCCATCCTGAAAATAGCGGGCCGCCTGCGTCGCCACCCGGATGACCTCGGCGTAGTTGCCCTGCTGCTCCTCGTAGGCCAGCCGCAGCTGGTAAACGCAGTTGAACGTGGCAAACGTGCGGGTCCGCCGGTGCAGGCTTTCGAGCTGCGCCAGCTTGGCGGGCAGTTGCGGCAGCGAAGCGCGGCGGGCCGCCACCGTTTGGGCCAGCACGAGGCGGGTGTCGGCGTAAATGGCTTCGGCTTCCAACTCCAGCAGCTGCGTTTTCTGGAGTTGCTGCAACTGCTTGACCATGGCCCGGTACGGCCGCTCCTGGCGCTGTTCGGCGTACAGGTTCCGCAGCAAACGGGTGGCCTGGATGGCGTATTCGGTAAAATCTCCGGCCTCGGCCTCGCGCAACGTGCGCCGCAGCAGCCGCTCCGAAAGGCGGTACTCGCCTTCGGAATACAGCAAGATGGCTTTGTGCAGCTGGTCGAGGCACTCCATCTCGTAGCGCCGGCTCACCAGCAGGCGCGGGTCGGTGTAGTCGAGAAAATAGAGGTGGTTGAGCAGCTTGCGCTGGGTGCGCGAGGCCAGCTTGCGCACAGCCGTCGTGTTGGCGGCTCCGGCGCTGCCGTAGAGCTGCCGCGCCAGCGTCACGGCCGTGGGGGCTGCCTCGCGGGTCAGGGCCTGCACCAGTTCCACCTCCCTCCCGGGTTTTTTCGCCAGAAAACTAAGAAGCGGCGCAGCAGCGCTGCTGCGCGATGTCACAATCTGGACCAGGTTTGCAATTTCTTTCATGACAAAACGTGCTTTTCAGCCTCTGGCCGAAGATTGACTTCAAAAATACGTCAAATACCGTCTGTTTTTTTTATCGTTTTTGTCTTTTTTTTAATGCCTACCCCCACAGCACCTTTGTATCGTGGTTTTTTATGGCCTGATTCACCTGTAAATGTCACAAATAAGCTAAACATTGCGTCAATTTTTAAAAAAAGTACGTGTTTCTGATTCACAAACCGTGATTGTTTTTTAAAATAGTTTTAAACCTTAAAAATTAATGCGTTAAATACCAGTCTGATTTAGCCAAATATTGTCCTTTTGGAGGGGGGTCCAACCCACCAATTTTGTGTCATCCAAACGGAAAAACACAACCTAACCCCCTCCTCCACAGTCATGTTTGAGCTCATCGTCATCGCCCTCTTGCAACTCGTTACCCTCACCGGTACGCCCACCGATTCCAAGCCCGGTGTCAACACGGCCACCCAACCCACCACGCCCGGCAGCGGTGCCGAAGGCGGCTTCGGCGGCTGGGGCCACGACGTCAACGGCAAGTAGGCCAACCGGTCCTTTTGGGGCCGCTGTTTCCCGGTTCTGGCGCGCGTGCGCCGGGGCCGGGAATCGTTGTGTCGATATGTTATTTAATTTGCTGATTACAAATAATTTGCATCTTTTTTAGGTACTCGCAATTTTTCGACAAACGGCGTAACTTATTGGCACGAGTAGGTTATTATTGCAGGGCCAACGGCGGTATGCCCCGCCGCTGGCTGTTTAACCCTTTTTCCCCCAATCCCATTTTTATGAGACCTTTTGTTCTCACCCGCTCCCCGCGCCGGGCCACCCGGTGCCGGCCGCCGGTAGCCGCTGCGCTGCGGTTGCTGGCCCTCGCGCTGCTGCTGTTGCCCTCGCTGCGGGCGGCGGCGCAATGCAGTACTCCCACTGGCCTCGTGGCCAGCAACGTGCGCGGCACCACGGCCACGCTCACCTTCACCGGCCCGGCCGCCGCCACGGCCTACGCCGTGAGCTACACCTACCTCGGCGGCAGCACCGGCGGCACGGTGCAACCCAACCCCACGCAATCGCCCGTGGGCCTGACCGGCCTGCCGCCGTCTTCCGTTGTCACGGCGAGCGTGGTGGCTGTGTGCGGCGGCGGGCAGTTTTCGGCCGCCGCCACGGTTACGTTTACCACGGGACCACTCAACGACGAGCCCTGCGGGGCTACTGTGCTGCCCTTTGGGGGCAGTGGCGTCGGCAGCACTACGGCCGGGGCCACCCACACGCCCGCCAACGGCTACGTGGCGCTGGGCTGCACCAGCAGCGGCAGCGGGCCGCCCCTCGACGTGTGGTTTGCCTACACTACCCCGGCCAGCGGACCGGGCAACACCGGCGTGACGCTGACCACCGACCCCGGCTTTGTGACGCGGCAGGTGCAGCTATTCAGTGCCGCCGCCTGCACCGGGCCCTTCACCAGCCTCGGGTGCAGCCCGGCGGCCTCGGGGGGCCTGAGCGTGGGCGGCCTCGCGCCCGGCACCACCTACTACGTGCGCGTGGCCACCCTCAACCCCACCGACCCCCAGGGCGTGTTTACGCTCACGGCCACCGCGCCCAGCGGCTGCGGCGGGGTGAACAACGCCGCCGTGGGAGCCATCACGGCCACGTCGGCCACGATTAGCTTTCAGGCCGGGGTGAACAACGGCAGTTACACGCTCTTCGTGCGGAGCCAGGCCGGGGCGCTGCTGCAAACCGTGCCCGCCGCCGGTTCGCCCGTCACGATTACGGGCCTGACGGGCCTGACGGACTACACCGTGGAGATTGTGAGCAACTGCCCCGGAGCGGGCACCAGCAACCCGCCCGTGCGCCTGAACTTTCGGACCACCAACGGCAACGACGAGCCGGCCACGGCCCAGCTCCTCACCCTTAATGCTACCTGCCAGCCCACGGCCGGCAGCAACTTCCTGGCCACCACCACCGTGCCCAGCGGCTACGCCAACCCCGGCTGCAACGGGCAGGCCCAGCCCGCCGACGTGTGGTTTCGCTTCGCGACGCCCGCCACCGGCGCGGGGGCCACGGGCGTGACCGTGACGGCCACCGGCTTTGCCGCCAACCAGCTGCGCCTCTTTGCCGCGCCCAACGGGGCGGCCGGGCCGTTCGCGGAGCTGGGCTGCGCCGCCAACCTGGCGGTCAACGGCCCGGCCCCGGCCCTGGAAGTGACGGGTCTGGTGCCCGGCACGACGTACTTCCTTAGCGTAGCCACTTCGGGCAGCGGTGGGGGCGGCAGCGGCGGCTTTACGGTGTGCCTCACGCCGGCCCCGGCCTGCCCGGTGCCGGTGCGCCTGGCGGCGGCGGCCATCACCACGACCTCGGCCCAGCTGAGCTGGACGCTGTTTGGCCCCACGGCGGGCAGCTACGCCGTGGAGTACGGCCCCACGGGCTTTGCGCCCGGCACCGGCGCAGCCGGGGCCACGGTGGTATCCAACCTCAACGCCCTGAGTTACGCCGCCACCGGCCTGACGCCCAACACGCGCTACGACTTCTACGTGACCCGCAACTGCGGCGCGGCCGGCCCCAGTGCCCGCTCGCTGCCCGGCAGCTTTAGAACCCTGAACGTGGCCGCGCCCGCCAACGACAGCCCCTGCACCGCCACCGTGCTGCCCTTTAGCGGCGGCACCTGCACCAGCCCCACCCCCGGCACCACGGCCGGGGCCACCAGCAGCAACGTGCGGAATCCCAACGGCCAAAATAGCTGCGCCGACCAGGGGACAGACGTGTGGTATGCCTTCACGACCCCCGCCGGCGGGGCGGGCAGCACCGCCGTGGCCTTCGACCTGACCGGCTCCGCTACGCGCGGCATGGCCCTGTGGGCCGCCCCGGCCTGCACCGGACCGTTTGGCAGCATCGTGGCGCAGGTGTGCGCCAACCAGGGCAGTGCCCCCGGCGCTGTGCCCGCCTTGGTAGCCACCGGCCTCACGCCCAACACCACCTACTACCTGCAAGTAGGAGCAGGAAGCAACGACCCGGCGGGCAACTTTACGCTGTGCGCCCGTACGGCGACGGGATGCAATGCGGTGACGAGCGGATACTTTACCGTCGGCAACCCGGTGCTCTCGCCCAACAACACCCTCGGGCTGGGCTTCGTCCCGGTGGCCGGGGCCACCAGCTACACCGTGGTGGTGAGTGGCCCCAACGGGTTCAGCCAAACCTACCCGGTGCCAGCCACCATCACCAGCAGCGACATCACGCTGCTCACTGGCCTCACGCCCAGCACGGCCTACACCGTGCAGATATTTACAAATTGCCCCACCGGGCAGTCAAGCGCCTTTGTGCTGACCGGCACCACGGCCGTGGCCCCGCCCGCCAACGACGAATGCCCTGGGGCTTTCCCCATCGCCTGCGGCCAGCGCAAGCGGGTGATACTCACCGGAGCCACCAGCGCCGGCGACCCCCAAAACTGCGGGGGTTCGGGGGAGAGCGTGTTCTACAAGTTTGTCGGAACGGGCGATTCCATCAGGCTTACTACTTGCTACAATAGCAATACAGCTTCCACTTCGGGAGTGGCGTTGTTTCAAGGTAATTGCGCCAACTTGACCTGTGTTCCTGTCGCTCTCAGGAATGTCTGCCCGCTGCCACAATTTTTTGGTAGGATGCGTGACTATTACTTTTTGAGTGCCCGTGGGGTTAATTATTACCTCACCATGACTGCCAATATCGGTGGCAATTACAATGACTCGATTGCCATCAGCATTGCCTGCATTGCGCCGCCCTGCCCACCGGTTGGCGGCTTGACGGTCAGCAGCCTCACGGCCACCACGGTCAGCGTGGGCTTTGTGCCCGCTGCTGGCAGCACTGCCCCCGGCTACACGGTGCGGGCCACGCCCACGGGCGGCGGACCCTCGATTACGGCTTCGGGCGCGGCCTCGCCCCTGGCCCTGACGGGCCTTAGCCCCAACACGGCCTACACCCTGACGGCGGTGGCCAACTGCACGGCCACCACGAGTTCGGTGGCCTCGACGGGCCTGGGCATTCGGACCCCGCTGCCGGTGCGAAACGCGGCCCTGTCCGCCACGCTGGGCCTCTACCCCAACCCAGCCCACCGCGCTGCCACCCTGGTAGTGCCCGCCGCCCTGTTGCGGCAGCCCGCCCTGCTCACCCTCACCGATGGCCTGGGCCGGGCCGTGCAGCAACGCTTTGTGTCGCCGCCCGCCGGCAGTGCCCTCGAAACCCGCACCGAGCTGGACCTGCGCGGCCTGCCCACCGGGCTGTACGTGCTGCGCCTGCTGAGCAACGCCGGCCCGCTCGTGCGCCAGCTCGTGATTGAATAAGCCGCCCCCGGGCGGACCCCGAACAGGGCGGTACGCGAAAACCCGCCCCACCGAGCCTGCGGTACCTGACCAGCACGCCGCCGGCTCCTAACTCTTTTTTGCTTTTCGCTGCACCCGTGCGATTTCCTCAGCCCCTGGCTGCCTGCACCCCCGGACGGCCCATTGCCCTCCAGCCCCCGGTTTGGTTTTCGGAAGGCGCTTTTTTTCAACTTTTAAACCCCAACCCCATGAAATCATGGACAAAACTGCTGCACTGGGCCTTGCCCGCCGCAGCACTCCTGGCCGGACAGTCCGCCCAGGCTCAAACACTGGTAAATGCGGTCGGCCCCGACCTGAAGCCTGCTTATGTCTCTGGCACGACCCAACCGGGCGTGGCCAACACCGGCACTGACATCATCCGCTTACCCAGCGGCGAACGATTGCAGGCGATGGTGTGGGACAACGGCAACAAAAAAGTTACGCTCTCGTGGAGCCGGTTTACGGGTGCTACGCTGCCCGTTCTCATCGCTGGCGCAGCAATTGACGTGTTTGTTCCAAACACTACATTTACCTACTCCGACCCCGACGTAGCCCTGTCCTTCAACCAAAGCGGCGTGTTGTTCGCCAACGTGGTGTACCTGGCCAACGACGGCACGGGCAACCAGACCTGGCGCAACATCTACCAGTACAACCCTGGTACGCAGGCGTTCACGCTGGTACTCAACGCCAACAGCCCGCGGGCGTTGGGCGTAAAGACTATCCCGAACGTGTTGGGCTTTTCGCCCGCCACCATCACGCGGATACATACGGCGCCCAACATTGACGCCAACGCGAGCGGCGCGGTGGGCATCGTGTGGCAGGAGTCGTCGGTCGAAACGGCGCAGGTGACGACGGTTTCGGCCTCGTACCCCCCGCCCGGCAAGGTGGACATCCTGCAAAACCTGGTTTTCGCCGAGAGCTTCATGACCGGGGCCACCATCGACGGGCCGGTGCATTGCAGCAACCGGGGCCTGGCCGTCACGACGCTGCTGGGCACTACGGGCGGGCCGGTGCTCTACACCCAATCGCTGTCGCCCGACGTGGCCATCACCAGCGATGGCAAGCTGTGGGTGTGCTACCTCAACAGCACCGCCATCCAGGGCACCCCGCCCATCAGCACCGGCCTGAACCTGGTGGTGAAGCAGGTGGCGTTCGACTTGTGCTCTGTTACCCAAACCATTGCCACGCAGGCGTGGGGTGGGGTTTCGCTGGCCCCGCCGCGCATTGCGGCCCCGGCCAACGCCAACACCTCCGACGTGCAGGTGGTGCAGGCGGGCAACGGCGGCGGTAGCTGCTTTACGGGCAGCAACTCCTTCATCTACAACTACGGCATCTCGGACGGCAAGCGCCAGGACGTGGCCGTGGTGAACACCGGCTACACCCTGAACACGGCCGGCGAGCCGGTGGTAACGTACCTGGGCGGCGACACCTTCACCAACGGCAACAACCAGTACGTGGTGAGCTGGACGGGCCAGAACTACCAGGAGCTGACCGGCAACGGCACCGATGTGTGGGCCCGGCTCATGGCCGGGGGTTTCCCCGTAACATCGCCCGGCAGCTTTAGCCGCGTGAACACGTACACGGCTGGTAGCCAAGCACTGCCCAGCATTGCGGCCCGCTACTGCGGCGACAAAAACGCCACGGCGCACCTGTTTTTCAACACCGCGACTTCCGACCTGGGCTACAAGTTTACGCCCACGGCCATTGGCGGTGCCCTGGCCCGCCCGGCGGCCCCGGCCACCGGCAGCGTAGCCGCCCCGGCCGCCGCCGAGGCCCGCGCCCTGGTAGCGTACCCTAACCCCAGCACCAGCGCCGTGGAGCTGCGCCTGACGCTGCGCCCGGCCGAAACCGTGCAGCGCCTGCAACTCACCGACCTCAGCGGCCGGGTGCTCGAAACGCTGCCGCTGCCCACCGTTGAAGCGGCGGCAGCCGGGGAGGAAAATAAAGATACCCCCCCCCCATATATTCAGCTACACACCCAACCGGTCGCTGACCGAGGGCAGCTACTTGCTGAAGCTGACGACCAATCAGCGCAGCGAAACGCTGGTGCTGGGCCGCAAATAAGGCCGCAACGCCCCGTTTGCACCTGCTGGTTTTGAAAAGCCGCTGCCCCTGGGTAGCGGCTTTTTTCATGCCCGCCGCCTACCTTGCGGTTCCTTCGGCCCCCGGCTCCTCTGCTGCTATGAACTTAATTTTTCGGCTTCTTCCCTGGCTACTGCCCGCTGCCCTGCTCGGCGGCTGCGGTGCGCCGCCGCCTGCCGCCGCCCCCGGCACGGTCCGCATTCGCTGGGCGCACGACCCCGAGAGCCTTGACCCGCTGGTGCAGCCCAACCAGTACGCCACCGAAGCCACCAACTTGCTTTATCAAAGCCTGTTGCAGATTGACTACCAAGCCCAGCAGCCCGCCCCGGCCCTGGCCGAAACCCTGCCCACCACCCGCCCCGAAGGCGACTCGGTGCTGCTGGTGACCTACCGCCTGCGGCCCGCCGCCCGCTGGGACGACGGCCGCCCCGTGCTGGCCGCCGACGTGGCCTTCACGCTGCGGCTGCTGCACTGCCCCACCCTGCCCACCGAAGGCGCACGGGCGCAGTTTGGCTTCATCCGGGCGCTGCTGCCCGACCCCGCGCACCCCGCCGACCCGTGCCGCTTCGTGCTGCGCTGCCGGGGGCAAGCCCCGGAGTTCGCCCTGGCCACCGGCGACTTCCCCATCCTCTCCGAACACGCCCTCGACCCCGGCCACACCCTGCGCCGCTGGCCGCTGGCCGCCCTCGCCGACCGCCCCGGCACCGCCCCGCCCGACTCGGCCCTGGCCCGCGTGGGCCGCCGCTACCTCGCGGCGGTGCTGGCCAACAAGCTGCCCGGCACCGGTCCTTACCGCCTCACGCAGTGGCAGAAAGACCATCGCCTGACCTTCGAGCGCAAAGCCCGCTGGTGGGCCGACAGCCTGCGGCCCCGGCCCGCTGTGCTGCTGGCCCGCCCGCACCGCCTCCACTACCTCGTGCTGCCCGACGATGCCGCCGCCGCCCTGGCCCTGCGCCGCCACGCCCTCGACGTGTACCCGCAGGTGCCCGCGCCGCTGTTTGCGCGGTTGCAGGCGGCCGGCCCCGCCGCCCGCCTGGCCGCCGCCACCGCCCCCAGCTACGACGTGCTGACGGCCGGTTTCAACACCCGCCGCCCGGCCCTGGCCGATGCCGCCACCCGCCGCGCCCTGGCTCGCCTCTTCGATGCCGACGGCCTGCGCCGCGCCACCCAGGCCGGGCTGGGCCTGGCCACGGTGGGGCTCGTAAGCCCCGTCAGCCGCGCTTTTTACAACGACAGCCTGCGGCCTGTGCCCTTCGCCCCGGCCGAGGCCGCCGCCCTGCTGCGCCGCGCCGGCTGGCAGCGCCCCAGCGCCGCCGCGCCCTGGCAGCGGCCCGCCACCCGCGCCAACCAACCCGCTCAAAAACTGACCCTTACCCTCCGCTACCGGGCCGGCGAAACCTTGTTTGAAACCACGGCCTTGCAGTTCCGGGCCGCTGCACAAACCCTGGGCATTGGCGTGACGCTGCTGCCCACCGAAGCCGGTGCCCTCACCGAAGCCTTGCACCGGGGCGATTTTGACGTGTACGTGCGGACCCTCAAGGGCAACCCGTTCGTGTTCAACTACGCGCCTATTCTGCACTCGCGGGCCGTGGGCGAGGGCAATTTTACCGGCTTCGGCACTCCGGCTTCGGACCGGCTCATTGAAGCCGTGGCGGCGGCCGGGCCGGCCACCAAAGCCCCGCTGCTGCGCCAGTTCCAAGCCCTGCTGCAAGCCGAAGCCCCGCTGGTGCCGTTGTTCTTTCTGCCCACCCGCCTCGTGGCCGACCGCCGCCTGCGGGGCCTCGCGGTGTCGGGGGTGCGGCCCGGCTACGCGGCCACGGCCCTCTACTGGCCGGCGGCCCCGGCCCCGTGACGGGGGCCGGGCTGGGGCCGCTGGCGGCCCGATTGCTCCGGGCCGGGGCCGGGGTTGGCCTGCTGGTGTCGGTGCTATTTTTATTGAGCCGACAACAAGCCCGCACCGCTCTGCTGCAAGCCGAAGCCGCCGGCTTATCGGCCGCCGCTCACCCCACCGAAGCAGCTGAACAGCAGGATATTCGCCGCGCCCAGCTCCATCGATTGGGCCTTGACGAGCCGCTGTTTTACGCGCAGTACGTGGCTGCCGCGCCCGGCCAGCCGGCGCACTGGCGCTGGCACGGCCGCCGCAATCAGTACCACCGCTGGCTGCGGGCGCTGGCCCACGGGCAGTTGGGCACGTCGTTGCGCTCGGGCCGGCCGGTGGGCGAGCTGCTGCGGGCGGCGCTGGCGGTATCGGTGCCGCTGATGGGCGCGGCGGCCACGGCGGCCACGCTGGCGGCGTTGCTGCTGGGGCAGTGGCTGGCGGGCCACCCCCGGCGTACGGCCCCGCTGCATCTGGCGCTGGTTGGGCTGCAAAGCATTCCCGGCTTCGCGCTTGCCCTGGCGCTGCTGCTGCTGTTTGCCAACCCCGATGTATTCGACTGGTTTCCAGTAGATAATTTGGGTGTTGAAACCGTTGCGGGGCTACCCGACGGGTACGCTGTGGCCACTTTGGGTCAATTTGTGCTGCCGGTGCTGGCGCTCACCCTCAGCGCCTTGCCGGGCCTGGCCTTGCCGCTGGCGGCGGCCCTTCGCCACGAGCTGGCCGCGCCCTACGCCGTCAGCGCCCGCGCCAAAGGCAACAGCCTGAGGCAGTTGTTGCGCCGCCACGCGCTGCCCAACGCCCTGCTGCCCCTCATTGCGCAGCTCGCCGACCTGCTGCCGGCGCTGGTGGCCGGCGCGGCGGTCGTCGAAACCGTTTTTGGCCTGCCCGGCACCGGCCGCCTGCTGGCCCACGCCGCCGCCACCCACGACTACCCCGTGCTGGTGGCCGGGGTGCTGCTCGTGGGCACTGCCCGCCTGCTGGCCCTGCTCCTCGCCGATGCCGCCCTGCTCCTCACCGACCCCCGCCTCCGATGGCCCAGCTAATTCGCCCCACCGCCGGCTGCGCCCTGGCCTGGGGCTGGTTTTCAGTGCTGATAATCAGTGCCCTGGCCGCGCCCTGGCTGCCTTTGCCCTACCCGCCGGGCACCCCCGACCTGCTGCACTTGGCGGCCCCACCATCGGCCGCCGCTGCCCACTGGCTCGGCACCGACGGGCAGGGGTTGGACGTACTCACCCAACTCTTGTTTGGGGCACGCACCGCGCTCTTGCTCACGCTGCCCGTGGCCGCCGGGGCCACCCTGTTGGGGGCCGCCATCGGGGCCACTGCGGGGTTCTGGGGCAACCGGGGGCTGCGGGTGCCGCTCCCCGCCGCGTTGCTGGGGCTGGCTGCTGCTATGTGGGCGGCGGCCGTGCCGTGGCTGCTCACGGGGCCGGTGGTGCTGGCGGCGGGCCTGGCGTGCTGGCCGCGCTGGTACCGCCGCTGCCCCGTACCGCTCGATTCGCTGCTCACCGGCACTGGCACCCTGCTCGACGCCGTGCCCCGGCTCGTACTCGTAACCGCCGCTGCTGGTCTGGGCGCATCGGGCCGCGCCCTGCCGCTGCTGCTGCTCTTCACTACCTGGCCCGAAACCGCCCGGCTCGTGCGGGCGCAAATGTGGCGGGTGCGGGTGCAGCCGTTCGTAGAGGCCGCCCAAGCGGCCGGCCTGCCGCCGCTGCGCGTGTGGTTGCGGCACTGCCTGCCCCACGCTTTAATACCCTTGAAATCAGTATTTCCGCTCAGCGTTGCTGGTTTGCTGGGGCTTGAAAGTACGCTTTCTTTCTTGGGCATCGGCCTGCCGCCCGAAGTGCCAAGCTGGGGCCGAATGCTCAACGCCGCCCATTCCGATTTGGGTGCCTGGTGGGTATTTGTACCGCCTTTCCTTGCTCTGGCAAGCACCACCCTCGCGCTGGCCTACATCGCAAACAAGTCTAAACACTCATTTAACAATTAAATCTAGTTAGTCAATTTAATACTTGTCACAAATCCCAACTTTTTTGTTAAAAAGACTCGCCTGCTTCGCAAGTTTTTATTGAGCGTTAAAGTCTGTTTATTAATCAACCGTGCAGAAAGACGAGGTGCCCGGCAATTAATTGCGATTAAAAAACTGGTTATCCACCGTATTTTAAGGCAAAAATGTGGATAACCTTTCGTCTTTTCTAGAAGCACTTTGTCTTTTTTTGAGCTGATTCGGGCAATTATTTTTGTATCGTTCAAAACAACCTTTTGAAACGCTGCACCACTTCTCACCTATTTTCTGATTCCATGGGCCGCGTAGTCTGTGCTGCTACCATCAGGTCGCAAAATCCGACTACGTCGGCACCAGGGATGCGCCCAAATGACTTTGGTTTCGTCACCCCCGACGGAGAGTTTGTACCTCGTGCAGCAGGTCAAGCGGCTATCCGAACCCGCGCCGCCGTGCTGATTGGCGAGCTATTAGTTGGCTACCAACTCAATAAAGAGCATTTTTAGTTTTAAACAATCAATTCAAAATTTTATAAAATAACATTTATATTTATTCCATTATAAATTGAATGGGGTTTGGTGGATGTGCGAGCGACATGAATCTTACCCAATGCAAAAAGTCCGCTGGTTTTACCGGCGGACTTTTTTGCGTTTAGCGCAGTGCTCCACCGTCGCCACAAGGGTGCAAGCCGGCCTGCGTGTACAACCCGAACCCTTCCAAAGCGGTGCTTTACATAGCTTGAGAACTTGCTTAGAACGGTTTCCAAGTTGGTGGTACACTGTTTCGGGAACCGCTCTAAATTCAGAATTAAGCAATTAATAAACAATAAGTTGTTGCCCAAAAATTCAATGCCTGATGTCTGCTTGCCCGACGCTTTGTGCCGCTACGGCAGCAATGCCCTCGGCAAAAGTGTGCGGCCGGTAGCCTAGCTCCTGGCGGGCCTTGTCGATTACGAAACCAGTGCGGGCCGGGCGGCGGGCCGGCTGCGTAAAAGTGCTTCCGTCGACTTTCGTTATCAGGCTTTTATCCAGCGCAAAATAGTCGGCTATCTGCAAGGCCATGGCGTAGGGTGTCAGCAGCTCGTCGGAACTGATGTTGTAAATTCCCTGGGCCGACTGCCGGGCCAGCAGCCAGCAGCCCTGGGCCAAATCCTCGGCCAACGTGGGTGTACGCCATTGGTCATCAACTACCTTGATGTTTTTTCCGGCCTGGAGCGAATCGCGAACCCAGAGCACGAGGTTGGTCCGGCCGTATTCGTGGGCCACGCCGTACACCAACACGGTGCGGGCAATGGCCCAGGGGCCAGGGCTGGCCCGCACCAACCGTTCGGCGGCCAGCTTGCTTTCGCCGTAGAAATTGACGGGCGCGGGCACGGCCTCCTCCGTCAGCGGGCCATCGGCACCGCTGAAAATGAAGTCCGTGCTGAGGTGGGTCAGGTGAATATTCAACTCGGCACAAACCTCCACGAGGTGCTGCACTGCCGTGACGTTCTGTAGCCAGCACGGCTCGTGGTTCAGCTCGCACTCGTCCACGTTGGTCATGGCGGCGGTGTGGATGAGGTGCGTGGGCCGCTCCTGCGTCAGCAAGGCCCGCACCTGGGCACCGTCGGTTACGTCGAGGGGCGCAAAAGGCAGGTTTGGGTGTAGCTTGGCCAGCTTGTTGGCCCCGCGCGAGGTGGCCAGCACGTCCACATTAGCCTGCTGTACAAACAGTTCAACCAGTTTTTGCCCCAGCAAACCGTTGGAGCCGGTGATTAAAACCTTCATGCGCGGCGCGGTGCTAGGCCGGGTATTGATACCCGTAGAGCGACGCAATTTTCTTCTTTTTCAGCTTCTCCACCTTCATCGTCATCTTCACGTCGGCGGTGGGCCGGTCGCGGTCGCCTTTGGGCACTTTGGCGATTTTATCAATCACCTCCAGCCCCTGAATCACCTGCCCGAACACAGAGTATTGTCCGTCCAAAAAGTGGGTGCCGTCGTGGTTTTCGACCAAGTAAAACTGGCTGTTGCTGCTGGGCGTACCGGCCGGGCCGCCCTGCCGGGCAGCGGCCACGGCCCCGTAATTATGCTGATGGCCAGGCACTAACTCGGCCGGAATCGTGGGGTCGGTGGGTTGGCCCATGCCGTCGTCGTTGGGGTCGGCGTTCTTGGTATTGGCGTCGCCGCCCTGCACCATAAACCCCTCAATGACGCGGTGAAACGTGGTGCCGTTGTAAAACCCGCTCTGGGCTTTTTGCAGGAAATTGGCCCGGTGCAAGGGCGTGTCCTCGAACAAGATAAGGCGGATGATGCCCTGGTCGGTGGTGATGGTCACGACTTCGTCTTTGCTGCTTTTTTTAGCCGGCTTCGGGGCTTTCGGCTCTTTGATTTTGACCTTCACTTTTCCCTCGGGAGCGGGCATGGAGCTAGTTTGAGCCAGAGCGGGCGCAGTCAGCAGGCCCAGCGACAGCATCAGCGGCAACAAGCCGCGCATTGGTATTTTCATGAGTCAATCAAACAAAAGTTCAGGCCGCAAAACTACAACGGCGCAAGCGGGTTGCTTTTTTTGCCTCCGACGGCCCAACCGTTTCAGACGCTTTGCGTGGCCCGGATACCCGCCAGAATTTCGCGCCCGCCCCGTGCCAGCACACTAGTGGCCACGGCCGCGCCCAGCGCCTCGGCCGTGGCCAGGGTGGCATCGCCCGAAAACATGGCCTCCACCAACTCGCTGCCATCGAGCGAAATAAGGCCGCCGTGCAGCCGTAGCTCGCCTGCTTCGTCCAGCCGGGCCAGCGCGAACGACGGGATGCTGCACCCGCCCTCCATGATTTGCAAAAACCCCCGCTCGGCCACGAGGCACAAGTGGGTGAGCGGGTGGTTGAGAGCGGCCCTGATTTGGGCTTTGAGTTTGGCGTCCAGGCCCTTAGCGCACTCGATGGCGATGCTGCCCTGCCCCGTGGCGGGCACAAACACGTCGGCCGGCAGCGTGTGGCGCACCAGGTGTTCGTAGCCCATCCGATGCACGCCCGCGTAGGCCAGCACCAGCCCGTCGTACTGCCCTTCTTCGAGCTTGCGGAGGCGGGTTTGCAGGTTGCCCCGCGCTTCGGCGGTTTTGGCGTGGGGGTAGTAGCGGCGCAGTTGCGCTTTGCGACGGGCGCTGCTGGTGCCCAGCACAATACCAACTTTGTTGAGGTCGAGTTCGGGCTGAAAACTCAGGATTACGTCGTTCACCGGCTCGCGCTCCAGGAAGGCCAGTAGCTCCAAATCGGGCGCGATGCTGCTCTGTACGTCTTTGGCCGAATGCACGGCGAGGTGGGTTTCGCCCCGGCGCAGGCTGTCTTCCAACTCCTGCGTAAACACGCCCTTGCTCCCGATTTTAGCCAGCGAACGGTCCTGCACGGCATCGCCGGTGGTTTGCATCGGCACGATTTCGGTGGCCAGCCCCGCCGCGTTGAGCAGGCCCGCAACGTGTTCGGTTTGCCAGAGGGCGAGGCGAGAGGCGCGGGTAGCAAGGCGGAGGGTCATGGTTTTGCGGTAACGCGGGTTTTCAACCCGCGAGTGATGACGTAACGCGGGTTTTCTACCCGCGAGTGGCAAAATTATAATTGATGTTACGCGGGCAATTTTAGTGCCTTGTGTTTCAGGTTGTTTCTCGTTGCTGGTTTCTTGTTTCTTGTTGCATTCGGGCCTCAAAACCGCTCAGAAGCCACGAACAAGAAACGAGAAACAGCCCGCGTAACATCAGTTACAAAACAGCCAACCGGCCCGACGCGCGGGTTGAAAACCCGCGTTACTGCCCCCGCAACTGCTCGCCCAGCCGCAATGAGCTGTCCACGAACACCATGCGCGGGTTGGCGTTGCGCTCGATGTGGTAGTGCGCGTCGGTCAGCTCCTTGGTGATGGCATCGGCGTTGCCGGGGTTTACGGATTTAGCGAAACCCGTCACAAAGGGCTCTTCCTCCGGCGGCAGGGGCGGCACCAGGCGCGGGTCGAGGCCGAAGAGCAACGATTTTCGCACCAGCACCAGGGCGTAGGCCAGCAGCTCCTTTTGGTTTTCGCGGCCTTGCTTCTGAAACTCTTCGCTGAGTTTGAGGATGGCCCCGGCTTCGGTTTGGTACTTGAAACACAGGCGCATCCAGCGCCGGAAGAAATCGAAATGGTCGTGGTCGGCGCTTTGGGTTTCGCTGGCCAGTGCCGTGCCCAGGCTGCCGTCGGCGAGGCGGGCGAGTTGCCGGGCGCGGGCTTCGGGCAGGTGCCGCACGTCGCGCAGGTAAGCGGTAAGGTCGTCCTCCGAAAAAGGCCGCACCGCCACGGGCTGCACCCGGCTCAAAATAGTGGGCAACAGCCGCTCCGGCGCGTGGCTGACGAGCAAAAACACCGTGGCGGGCGGCGGCTCTTCCAGCAGCTTCAGCACGGCGTTGGCCGCCGCCGGGTGCATCAGCTCCGGCTGCCAGACGATGACAATTTTGTGCCGCGCCTCAAACGCCTTGAGGCTCACGAGCTTCAAAATTTGCCCGGCTTCCTCTTTGGAAATGTTACCCTGCTTGTTTTCGGCCCCGATGTGTTGCAGCCAATCGTTGAGGCCCTGGTACGGGTTGTCGAGCACGAACGCCCGCCAATCGGCCATAAACTTATGACTAACAGCATCTTTACTCACCGCCTTCGTCGTCGTGACGGGCACAATGAAATTCAAATCGGGGTGCGCCAGCTTGGCCGTTTTGAAGCAGGCCGGGCAGGTGCCGCAACTGTCGTCGGCATCGGCGGCGCGGCCTTCGCAGTTCAGGTACTGGGCGTAGGCCAGCGCCAGCGGCAGCGCCGCCCCGCCCTCGCTGCCCCGAAAAAGCTGGGCGTGCGCTACGTGGTTGCGCTGCACCGATTGGCGCAGTAGCTGTTTGACGGCGAGTTGGTTGGGAATATCCTTGAAAAGCACTTTTGTGTGTCGCTGGAATGATTTTTCTCGCACAAAGTTCACAGAGTTTCACGGAGTAGTCAAAAAAACTCCGTGAAACTCTGTGAACTCTGTGCGAGTCGGTTATTTCGCTTTCTCCCAAACTCTATCGGCCATGGTTTCCTCAAAAATGTGCTGCATAATGCCCTGCTCCACGGCATCAAACGGCAGCCCGCGCCGGGCCATCACGCGCTCGGCCACTTCGGCTACTTTCGGCAGTTTGAAGGTTTCAAACCCGGCCGCGCCGCCCCAGCTAAAGCTCGGAATGAACTGCCTCGGGAAGCCCGCGCCGAAAATATTGGCCCCCACGCCCACCACCGTGCCGGTGTTGAACATCGTGTTGATGCCGCATTTGCTGTGGTCGCCCATCAATAACCCGCAGAACGTCTGGCCGGTATCCACGAATCGGCCGACGGCGTGGCTCCAGACCTTGACGGGCGCGTAGTTGTTTTTGAGGTTGCTCGTGTTGGTATCGGCCCCCAGGTTGCACCACTCGCCGATGACGGAGTTGCCGAGGTAGCCGTCGTGGCCTTTGTTGCTGAAACCCAGCAGAATACTATTGCCCACTTCGCCGCCCACCTTGCAATACGGGCCGATGGTGTTGTCGCCGCGCAGCTTGGCTCCGGCGTTTACGTGGCTGCCTTCGCCCAGCGCGAGCGGCCCTTTGATGATGGCTCCTTCGTGGATTTGCGAATTTTTGGCCAGGTAAATCGGTCCGTCTTCGGCGTTGAGAATGGCGGCGCGAATTTTCACGCCCTCCTCAATAAAAATATTTTCGGCCCCGTACACAATCGTGTGCGCGTCGCCGACGGGTTGCGAGGTGCGGCCGTGCGTGAGCAGCGCAAAATCGCGGCGGATTTCGGCCCCGTTGTGCAAAAACAAGTGCCAGGGCCGGCTGATGACCGTGACCGGGCCAGCCGCTTCCGTGCGCGTCAGTTCCAGCGCAAATAAATCGGCAACCAACGTGGCTTCTGGCAGATGCGCGGCCACCAGTACGTCGCCCGCGTACAAGCCCTGGCCGGGCTCTAATGCCTGTACCTGCCCGGTAAGCAGGTCGTCGGGGCATACCGCCCCGTTGATGGCCAGCACCGGTCCGCCGTCCGCTAACGCTGGGAATTTGGCTTGCAAATACGCTTCGGTGCGGTAGCCCACGGCCGTGGCTAGCAACCGGTGCTGCCACTTTTCGGCGATGGTGAGGATGCCGCACCGCAACGCGCCCACCGGCCGCGTAAACGTCAGTGGCAACAGGTGCGGGCGGATGGCCGGGTCGTCAAAAAACAACAAGTTCATGTTTTTAGCTGATAGCTGATAGCGGTTAGCTTTCGCTACTGCAAATCTACGGCCCTTCCCGCCGGGACAGCCCACAAAAAACCCCTTCCGGCCAGAGCCAAAAGGGGTTTCCAATAAAAAGCTAACAGCTATCAGCCGTAAGCTAACAGCCAAAAAAATCTATTCCTTATTGGCGCTGTTCTGCTCCTTCTTGGCGTAGCGGGTGCGGAATTTTTCCACGCGGCCGGCCGTGTCGATGAACATATTTTTGCCCGTGTAGAAGGGGTGCGAGGCGCTGCTCACTTCAATTTTCACGAGGGGATAGGTTTTGCCGTCCTCCATCGTGATGGTGTCGGTGGGCTTCATCGTCGAGCGGGTGATGAACTTAAAGTCCGACGAACCGTCCTGGAACACAACTTCCTGGTACTCGGGGTGGATGTCCTTTTTCATTATGTTTGGGGAGTTTTAAACCATTGAACCCCGCCATTTTCGCGGAAGGGACTGCAAAAGTACGGCGAATGAAGCAGATAGGCAACTCCCCGGCCGTTGTTTCTTGTGGCCGACAACTTGATTTCTTGCGGCATTGCTAAACCTTGCAGCGTAGCGGGCACCCATCCAGCGCATCTTTTTGAGCAAAATAATACCGCTGTCAACCAGCCAACCGCCGCCAAAAGCCCCCAACGCCTTACACTACTTGGACAAAATGTATTACTTTTGAAGTAGGTTACTATTCCCGGCCTGCCCGCTGCGTATGCAGAAACGCTTACCCGACTCCCCGCTCATCAGCCGCCAGCTTACCCTGACGCTGCTGTTTGTGCTGTGCAGTGCCGTGGCAGCCTGGGCCGTAACGCTCATGCTGTTCACGGCCGCCTACGATGGCTCGAACGTGCGCGTGGAGTGGGAAGTGAGTTCTGAGGCCGACGTGACGGGCTTTGACCTGGCCCGCAAAGGTGCCGCCGAGCCAGCCTTTCAATTGGTAAGCAGCGTGGTGCCCACTGGCCAGCGCCGCTACCAGTACCTCGACACCAACGTCTATCGCCCGGCTGCCGGCACCCCCGGCACCAGCAACGGAGCTCTCGCCGGCGGCCCCTTCACGTACCGCCTCACCATCCACAGCCCGAGCGGCGACCAGAATTATTCGACCCTGCTGGCCGGTACGCCGAGCGCCGTGCAGCGGTCGTGGGGCACAATTAAGTCGATGTTTCGGTAGTGGGTAGCGCGGGTTTTCAACCCGCGCGTCGGGCCGGTTGAACAAGTCACAATAAGCAGGTTTTTAGTGCTGATTCGCGGGTTGAAAACCCGCGTTACCCTCAATGCGCGGGTTGAAAACCCGCGCTACCCCATGCGTCTCTGCTTCGCCTCCAACAACGCCCACAAGCTGGACGAAATCCGGTCTTTGCTGCCGGCCCACATCACCCTGTTGAGCCTGGTCGACATTGGTTGTTCCGAGGAGCTGCCCGAAACCCAGCATACCCTGGAAGGCAATGCCCGCCAAAAAGCCGACTACGTGCGCGACCACTACGGAGTAGCCTGTTTTGCCGATGATACTGGTTTGGAAGTGAATGCGTTGCACGGCGCACCGGGCGTGTATTCGGCTCGCTACGCCGGCCCGCAACGCCTGGCGGCCGACAACTTAGCCAAGCTGATACAAGAACTGTCCGGCAGCGCCGACCGCAGCGCCGCCTTCCGCACCGTAGTGGCCCTGAGTGGCTTGCCCGGCCAAGCTACTCGCACCTTCGCCGGTGAGGTGGCCGGACACATTGCTGAGGCTCCGCGCGGCACCGGTGGCTTCGGCTACGACCCAATTTTTGTGCCCGCCGAGGGCGATGGCCGCACTTTCGCGGAAATGAGCGGGACCGAAAAAAACCAGATTAGCCACCGGGCACGAGCCGTAGCGGCGCTGATTTCGCATTTCGCATTTAACATTTAGCATTCAACCATTTTATTGTTGATTGACGACGGTTTTTGGTGCCTCATTGGGCAGAGCGTTTACCTTTGCGAGCCTCGCGTAGCGCCTGCAAAGTCACGCCCGTTGTTAAATGTTAAATGTTAAATGTTAAATGTTAAATGACAACACGCCTTACCTAGTGGGCATCACGGGCGGCAGCGCGTCGGGCAAAACCACGTTTTTGCGCCGCTTGCTGGCCTCTTTTCCCGAAGACCAGATTTGCCTGATTTCGCAGGACAATTATTACCACCCGCGCGAAAACCAATTTGTTGATGACCAAGGGGTTCATAATTTTGACCTGCCCGCCAGCATCGACTCGACGGCCTACGCGGCCGATGTGCTGCGCATCAGTCAGGGCCACGAGGTGCGGCGGCCGGAATACACCTTCAACAACGCCGCAGCCGTAGCGAAAGAACTGATTTTTCGGCCCGCACCGATTGTGGTGGTCGAAGGTATTTTTGTGTTTCATTTCGAAGAAATCGCCAAGCTCCTTAACCTCAAGGTGTACATTGATGCCCAGGAGCACGTCAAGCTGCACCGCCGCATTGTGCGCGACCGCGACGAGCGCGGCTACGACCTGGCCGACGTGCTCTACCGCTACACCCATCACGTTGCGCCGACGTACGAGAAATTCATCGCTCCCTATAAGCACGAGGCCGACATCGTCATCCCCAACAACCGTCACTTCGACAAGGGGTTGGAGGTGCTGGTGGGCTTCTTGAAGAGCAAGGTGTAGGTGGTACACCGACCACTGCCCCTTTTGCCTCTATGCTCGTTCTGTCTTCTCCTACCTGCCGCGCCGAAATCAGTCCGAAAGGCGCGGAGCTTACGCGCCTCAGCCACCCCGAAACCAACCAGGAATACCTGTGGGAGGCCGACCCTGCTGTGTGGGGCCGCCACGCCCCGGTGCTGTTCCCGATTGTGGGGCGACTGCCCGACGACACGTACTTGCACCGCGGCCGTGCCTACCGGCTGGGCCAGCACGGTTTTGCCCGCGATGCCGATTTTACGGTATTGCATCATTCCGCGACCAAAGCAGTATTGGAACTGCGCGACTCGGAACACACGCGGGCCATGTACCCGTTTGCGTTCGTGCTGACTATCAGCTACACCCTCATCGACAACACTTTGCAAGTGGGCTGGCAAGTGCAGAACCCAGTAAACGCCCCCGAAGATTTGCTCTTTAGCATTGGGGCGCACCCGGCATTTCGGTGCCCGTTGCGGCCCGATGCGGGCGAAACCTTCGCCGATTATGAGTTCCGGTTCGACCACCCCGTCAGCTTTGAGCGGCAGCTACTGCACGGTGGCTTGCGCTCGGGCGAGACAGCCCCGGTACTGCACGAAAAAAGTGCCCTGCCGCTTACCTACGAGCTGTTTGCTGACGATGCGTTGGTGCTGGCACACTACGATTTCACCCGAATGACGCTGCAAGCGCGGGGCAGCACCGGGCCGAAAGTGCAGATGGAATTTGCCGGTTTCCCGTACCTCGGGCTGTGGACGAAGGGACCGGACGCGGCCTTTGTGTGCATTGAACCGTGGCACGGCGTGGCCAGCCCGGTGGGCCCGCCGCAGGAGTTAACCGACAAAGAAGGCATCCTGACACTGACGGCCGGGCAGATTTTTGCGGCCGAATACCGCATCAGCACCGGGTAGCCGCCGAAAGCGTATTCCACCAACGTCGGCTTTACGCTTCGGCAGGTTCGCGGCGGCGGTTGTAGTCGGGCTCCCAATCGTTGATGGGCAGCGAGATACCGGGGGGCAAGTCCAGGTCGGGCAGGCCAGGGTCCACGAGTTCACCGCCTTCGTCGTCGGTATCGGGTGGGGGCGGGGGCAGCGGGCGCAACGTGCGGCGACGGCGCGGGGCTACCAGCACGAACAAAAAGAAGGCACAAAAGGCAACGGCGTAGAGGAGCTGATACATGACAAAACGAATGAGAAGACAGACGGCGGTGAGAAGCGTCTAAACACAATACGTAGGCCAGACGTTTCGGGGTTTACCGGCTCTAAGGTAACTTTTTACCAGCGCATTCGCAACAGAATTCGGGTCAATGCTGCCTATGGCGCGTCAAACCGCATTTTTTGGGGCTTACCTTTGCCGTACTGTTTAGGGGTGCTGGCTTGTCTTTATCTTTTTTGGAAGAGTAAAGAGGGCCGGCTGAGATGATACCCATCGAACCGGAACCAGGTAATGCTGGCGTCGGGAAAAAACAATCCGCGAACGTTTCCGCTCGTTGCACCGACCCCTGGGGCGCGGGCGCGTTCCATTTTTTCACTTTTTTTCGTTGAAAAAAACCCTCCTTTCGGGGGCGGCCCTGCTGTTGCTGGCTGCCGCCGGACCGGCGCGGGCGCAGGTGCGCCCCGCCGCCAATGCCGTGCCTGATACCGTCCGGCTCCGGCAAATCATTACCCCGGAAGTGGCTGTGACCGCCACCCGCGCCACCGACAAAACCGGCACCGCCTTTAGCACCGTTGGCCGGGCCGAGCTGCAAGCCCGCAACTTCGGGCAAGATTTGCCCTACCTGCTCGACCAAACCCCGAGCGTGGTGACAACTTCCGACGCCGGCACTGGCATCGGTTACACCGGCCTGCGCATTCGGGGCACCGATGCGTCGCGCATCAACGTGACGCTGAACGGGGTGCCGATGAATGAGGCGGAAAGCCACAGCGTGTTTTTTGTCGATTTGCCCGATTTGGCCTCGTCGGTGCAAAGCATTCAGGTGCAGCGCGGCGTGGGGCCGAGCAGCAACGGGGCCTCGTCGTTCGGCGGTAGCGTGAGCGTTGAAACCCTGGGCCTGCGGCCCAAACCCTACGCCGAACTCAACAACTCGGCCGGCTCGTTTGGCACCTGGAAAACGACGATTGCCGCTGGCACCGGTCTGCTGGCCAACCATTTTGCGGTGGATGCGCGGCTGTCGCGGCTACAGTCCGAAGGCTACGTGGACCGGAGTTGGAGCCGCCTGCGCTCGCTCTATCTCACAGGCACGTACACCGGCAAAAGCACGCTGGTGCGGGCCTTGCTCATGAGCGGGCAGGAGCAGACTTACCAAGCCTGGTACGGCGTACCGCAGGATTCGGTGCGGCGCGGCAACCGCCGTTTCAACCCCGCCGGCTACGATTTTGATGATTTTGCCGGCACCCAGCGGGCCACGCCCTACGGCAACCAAACCGACAACTACCAGCAAGACTATTACCAACTGCTCGTCAGCCAGCAGCTGGCCGACGGCTTCGGCCAGCATTACGCCGTTCTGGACGCGCGGCGGTGGCTACTACGAAGAGTTTAAGGCCAGCCAGAAGTTTGCCAGGTACGGCATCGGCGGCCCCGTGTACCAGCCCACCGCAAGCGGCACATTCGACACGCTGAAAACCACCGATGTCGTACGCCGCCGCTGGCTCCGCACCGACCTGTTTGGCGCGACGTACGCGCTGCAAAAAACCTTTGCCCATTCGGTTGTTCAGTCGCTCACGCTGGGTGGGGCGGCCGTGGGCTACCGGGGGCAGCACTTCGATGAGTTGCAGTGGGCCCAGCGCGGCACCACCATTCCGGCCCCCGGCACCCGATACGACGACGAGCCGGAGGCCCGCAAAACGGACATCAACAACTATTTGCGCGGCAATTTCGAGTTGGCCGAAGGACTGAACCTGTTCGCCGACGCCCAGTACCGGCGCGTGGCCTACACGGTTTTTGCGCCGCTTGATTCGGCTACCAAAGCCCCGCAAACTTTCACCTTCGACTTCTTCAACCCCAAAGCCGGCCTCACCTACCAGTTGCCGGCGGGCCTGCAAGCCTTCGCCAGCTACGCCCAGGCCCAACGCGAGCCCACCCGCTCCGACTACACCGACGCGCCCGCCGCCCGCCGCCCCACCTCCGAGCGCCTCCACGACTTCGAGGCCGGCCTGCGGCGGCAGCAGGGCCAGCTGCAATTCGGCCTCACGGGCTACTATATGCGCTACACCAATCAACTGGTGCTCAACGGCCAGCTTGACGACGTGGGCAACGCTCTGCACGTAAACGTACCCAACTCGTACCGCGCCGGGCTGGAAGTGGAAGCCGCCTTTCAGCCCACCTCAACCCTGACCCTGCGCGGGGCCGTGGCCCTGAGCCGCAACCGCATTCTGGCCTACACCGACTATTTGGCCAAGTACGATAAAAGCTTCAACCTAGTGGGTTTTGAAAACACCGCCTACGCCGAAACCACCATTGCCTACTCGCCTGCTTTGGTGGCCAACTTCAACCCCGAAGTGCAGCCGCTGCCCCGCTTATTTGTGGCGCTGCCGGGCCGCTACGTGGCCCGCCAGTACCTCGACAACACGGCGAACGAAAGCCGTAGTTTAGCCGGTTATTTCGTGCAGGATGCGCGGCTGCGTTACCTCTGGCAACCTGAAAACCAGGCCACTGGCTTGCCCCGCGAAATCGAGTTGGCCGTGCAGGTCAGCAACGTATTCGGCCGGCTCTACGCCAACAACGGCTACACTTACGGCTACATTTCGGGCGGCGAAACCTACCGGTTTACCTACCTCAGTCCGCAGGCCCCGGCCAACGTACTGGCTTCGCTGAACGTGCGGTTTTAGGGGGCGTGGCGGGGGGCTTATATTTGAACCTAATTCCGGCCCAACTTATTTTGCACAAGCATGGAAACTTCCGTTGAAATTCTCGAAAACCTCAGCGCCTACGAAATCGAGCGCGGCAAGCCCATGCCTGATACTATCCACTCCATCGTGCAGGGCAACCTGCTGTTTGAATTGCGAACGCGCTACGGCGTTAATTTCCGCATCTTGCCTGAATTAGCACTGGCCACCGTGCCCGACGGCACTACGCCTGACATAGCACTGTACCAGACATTTGCCGCCGACTATAAGAACCGCCAGCCCCGCCGCACCGACCCGCCGCTGTGTTGCATCGAGATACAGTCGCCCTCGCAAAGTCCTGAGGAAATGGTTGCCAAGGCCGAAACCTATTTCCGCTTCGGCGTGCAAACGTGCTGGATTGTGCAACCCGCCATGCAGTGCGTGTTCGTGTTCGACGGGCCGGGCAGTTACGATTTCTTCCACGGCGACGACGTGCTGCGCGACGAAAAATTGGGCGTTGAATTGCCGTTGGTGGCGGTGTTTGCCTGAATTTATTTCTCGCACAGCGTTCACAGCGTTGCACGGAGTTTTGAGT
>JANYFQ010000407.1 GCA_025362615.1 Hymenobacter sp.
GTTCATCGGCTACCTGCGCCGCGCTGCCCCCGATTCCCTCCAAAACTACCTCACCGACCAGTTCGAGCGCATCACCCTCTTCGACAACCGCATCACCGCCGTCAGCAGCAAAAAGCTGCCCGACGGCCGCTACCAGGTCGATTTCACCGTCAAAAGTGCCAAGTTCTACGCCGACAGCCTCGGCAACCAGCGCCCCGCCGACCAAACCCGCGACCGCCTGCCCGTGGCCATCTTCCCCGAGCTGGGCAAGGACAAAAAGCCTGTGCCGCCCCTGCTCATCACCAAACGCTGCCTGGTGGCCGGCGACAACAAATTCAGCTTCGTAGTGGCCCGCAAGCCCGTTTCGGTCGCCATCGACCCCTACAACATGACCATCGACCGCCAACTCGACGACAACCGCAAGGACTTGAAGGACTTGTAGCGAATGCCGATTGCGAAACATAAAAAGACCCCCGACCTGCCGGTCGGGGGTCTTTTTATTGGAATACGTATAGCTTACTTATTGGCCTTGCGTACTTTATGAACGCTGCGCTTGACCTGCTTGCGGGCCGTTTTCTGGTACGTTTTCAGCGATTGTGATTTGCTGACGACGATAATGCGGGCGGTTTTCATGGTCACTTCGTCGCTCTCAGCGTTGAGGGTGATGGCTTCGTCGGCGAAGCCGGCGTAACTGGCCGTTGCTTGCACCGGGCCGCTGTTGGCGGGCACCGTAACGTGGAAAGAGCCGTCGGAATCGGTGACGACCATCTGCTTGGAGTTGGCAATTTTAATTACTGCTCCCGGCAACGCGCCGCCGACGGTTTTTACGCGGCCGGTCAGCACCATTGTAGCCGGGGCTTCGGTTGCCGGGCGGGTGGCTGGGAGTTGGGGTGTATTCGCGTCGTTGGCGACGTAAGCATCCTGAGCCTGAACCGAGGAGGTGGACACAACGAGTATGCTGGCACACGCGATGAGGACGGATAGAAAGGACTGGCGCATAAAGCTTGTGTCTTTGAGTTTGTTTTGATTAAACATTGGATAACATGAAGTATGTACGGGGCTTTAAATGAGGCAGATGTAAAAAAAGTCAAATTCTGCGGCTCACTTTGCTTAAACTTTGGGTGACATGAATAATAAAAAAAAATTGTTGCGCTTAACAATCCGCTGTTTGAGTGATGCAAAAATACCAGCCTCCAAAACGCTGCCAGGGCGCTTTTAGTCGAACAGTGCTTTGCGAGGCGCGAACGGTGCAATTCAATGGGCCAGCATTCGCTTTGGCCAGCGAAGCACAGCTCCGCAGTGTCCGTTTGCTCAATCGAGCGACACTTGGATGGCAGTTTCGCATTAAAAAAAGTGCCAACCTCAACGGTCGGCACTTTCTAAACGGCTTCATTGGTTTAACGCATCAAGTTTAGGCTTGCGCGGTGGCGGGGGTTTCGGTTGTTTCGGCTGCCTGACTGTTGGGGCATACCCAGCCTGCCGCGCACCGTTGCGCCATCTGCTGCTTGAATTTTTCGCGCTCGGCTTCGGAAAGGCCCGCCATTCGGCCGGCCAGGCGCTGGTGCCAAGCCCGGCGACGCATCCGGTCGGCGGGGCGGGCGAGGCGGCCCAGGCCGGCCCCCAGCAAGCGCAACAGCAGGAGCAAGCCCAGCGTTTGGGGCAATGAGATGGCCGGACCGTGGAAAATTGTCGGTATCAGCCAATTCCAGAGCGAATAAATGCCGAACACGACGACACTTGCCAACACCAGGGCCAGCACTACAAAGCGCAAACCGCGCACCAGCCAGAGAGATTTCATCGAATTAGGGGCTTAGAAGTTGTTGATTCAGAACGTAGAAACTTAAGGTTCAGCAGCAGCGGGCTCTGTAACCAGGCGCGATTGGACGACTGACTTTTTTTACTGCTTGATTAAAACAGCCAAAAACAAGCAGTCAGCCCCGATTTACAAAACTGTGCATTTCTAATCAATAAACAGTTCGTTGTAAAGCGTTTGCAGGCGCTTTCGCAGGTGTTTCACGGCGTAGTGCTTACGCGAAATCAGGGTTTTGAGGGGTACGCCGGTTTCGGCCACCATGTCGTTAAACGACTTGTCTTCCAGTTCGTGCCACACAAACACTTGGCGCTGGGCTGCCGGCAGCTCGGCCAATGCGTCGCTGAGGGCTTCCATTAAGGTCTCACGCAACAGGCGGTTTTCGGGGGCATCGGTGGGCGCGGGGAGAAGGTCGGCGAGCAGCAGGCCATCGCCTTCGGGGTCGGCTTCGGCGGCTCCAAAAGCCGCTTCAAGGCTCACGGGGCGTTTGCGGCGGTAGAGGTCGGTGATGCGGTTGCGGGCCACCCGAAAGAGCCAGGCAGCAGCTTGTTCCACGGGCCGCAGCAAGCGGTAACTCTCTACCAGCTCGGCGAATACGTCCTGCAACAAGTCTTCGGCCTCGGCCTCATCAGGAATGCGGCGGCGGATGAATTGCAACAGGCGCGGGCGCTGCTCGCGTACCGTTTGGGCAATGCGCTCGTCTTGCTGGGCCGCTGTCATCTGGGCCAGTAGGGCAGCAGTAAGGGGAATGGCTTGCGCTTCCATAGGCAGCATTAGACGACGAAGGTCGGCGAATATTTTAACACTTTTTGAGGGCGCCGA
>JANYFQ010000442.1 GCA_025362615.1 Hymenobacter sp.
CCAATCCTGGGCGTAACGAATTGGGCTTGATTGCACAAACAGCAATTCCAGCGAACTTAATTTCAAATTAAAATAACGCTGAAAACAACGCTGGATTAATGTTTCTGACTACTATCAGCCTCCCGTTACTTACCAATAGCCGGGATGCTACACCTACACACTCCTCTTTTCCTCTGCAATCATGTTACCTCTACACTCCACCTTGGCATCCTATATGCCGGGGCTACGGCCCCGGTTAGTTGCGGCCAGCGGCCTTTCCGAATCGGCGGCCATTTTGCTGGAGGAAGAAGCACTGCCGTTGATGGTTCGCGCCTTGGGGACCGCCGACACCCTGGGCAAGTCGGAGGACGTATGGGCTACCTGCCAGCGGCTCTATGAGGCGCAAGCAAACGGAAGTTCCACGGAACTGACTCGAACCGATAACGACTGGCCCCGCCAACGGCAGCAGTTGGCCCACGCCTTGCTGGGCGCTGGTCCGATGGCGGCCATTGCACAACGGCACGCACCCACAGCCCCTGCCCGTGCCACCACCGTGCTGGGTTGTTTGGCGGTGCTGCTTCTGGCCACGGCCGGTCAGCAGGCCGCTGAGCACCAATTATCGGCCGCCACCCTGAACAATTGGTTGCGCGAGCAAGCCAGCCTGGCCCAACCACTGCATCCCACAGTCAAGGCAGCGGCCGGAGGCACCGGGGGTACCGCCCGGCCCCCGGCACCCCCGGCCGCTGCCCGGTGGTGGCCGTTGGCCGCGCTGGCCACCGTGGGCATAGGCGCCAGCGTGTTCTTCTGGCAGCAGCAAGCGCCGGCCCTGGACGTCGTTGGCACCTCAACGCCTGCTGCCATCGCAGCACCCGCAACAACACAACCCGGCGCAGTGACACCAGCGGCGACAGTTGCTGGCCAACCGCAGCCCAGTGCAACGCCCCAGCCCAGGGCCACCGATACCGGTGCCGCACCGGTTAGTACAAAAGAGGAAGCACCGGTGTCGGCCGCTCCCCCCGAAGTGGTGCTGACGGCGGCCCGCACCGCGGCCCCCGCCGCGCTGCCAGCGGCGGCCGAAGCCGCAGCGGCGGCACCCAACCTACCCGCCGAGGCCAGCAAGCCCACCGGGGCTATGCTGCGCGATACCGTTGGCAACGCTAAGCTGGCCAATCGGATAGGAGGACACTACAACACGGATAAAGGCCGCTACGAGCGCGACAACGGCCAACCGCTGATGGTAAGCCTGCCCCGGCACGTTACGCTCATGGTGGGCATCAATTCCACCGAGAGCCTGCTGTACAAGCGGCTTTCCAACCCCGCCTTTGCCACCCGCCAACCCGCCGACCTCGACCGGCTCGCCTTTGCCGTGGGCAAAGACAAGCTCGACATGGAAGGGGCGCAGCAACTGGGCAATGTGGCGCATTTGCTCAAAACTTTTCCGGGCAACAAGCTGGTGGTGTTCGGCAACGCTGGCCCCGCCGAGCCGCAGGCGCTTACGCTGGCGCTGAACCGGGCCCAGGCGGCCGTGAATGAGCTGGTGAAACAAGGTATTCCCCGCACCTCGCTGCAAGCCCAGGGCCGCCTGCGCTCCAGCGCCGAAAACCCCAAAGACGCAGACTACAGCCGTCGTATTGCGCTGTATATTAGCCAACTAAATTAGTTGGTAGCAAAACTAAATTAGGCCACTTTAAGCGTTTACCGCTATGCGTCCTGTTTACATTTTAGTTGCTGTATGCACCGCAATCGGTGGCCTGTTTCCGGCATCGGCAGCGCTGTTGCTGGGTCCGCCGCTCGTGCTGGGGCTGGTGGGGCTGGGCATTGCCCACGGGGCCTGCGACCACCTGCTGCTGCCCGCCGCCCCCACCGGCGCCACGGCCCTCGGGCCCTGGTGGCAACGCAGCCTGTTGGTGGCTTACGTCGGGCTGGCTGGCGTTGTGCTGGCTGCCTGGTATTGGTGGCCAACCGCCACGATTGGGGCATTTTTTGCCCTCTCGGCCTGGCACTGGGGTTCGGCCGATGCGGCGGAATTGCACCCCGCCCCCGCGCACCCCACGCGGTGGTGGTTGCTGCACACCACGGCGCGGGGCCTGCTGCTGTTTGCGGTGCCGGCGCTGGCCTGGCCCGTTGCTACCCGCGCCCTATGCAACGACTTGCTGCTATTTACTGACGGGCAATTAATTTCTGAACTTGTGTTCAGCCAAATAGCGGCGGGCCTGGGGCTGCTGGCCGCCGTGGCCACGGCGGCGCTGTGGCTTGGTTACGGACTGCTTGGCTTTTGGCAAGCCCTGCGCCTTGATGTGGGCGAAACGGCCTTGCTGGGGGCTTTGCTGGTACTGCTGCCCCCGGCCCTGGCCAGCGGCGTTTATTTCGTGGGCTGGCACAGCCTGCGCCACACGTTGCGGCTGACTACGCTGCTGCCGGGCTTGCAACAGGGTGGCCGTCTGTTCGAGCGGCTACGAATGTTTTGGCGGCTGGCGCTGCCGCTGCTGGCCTTGAGCGTGGCGGGGCTGTTGGGGGTGGCCTGGTGGCTAATGCCCACCCTGCTGGCGCATTCGGGTGGCGTACTGGTGCTGCTGTTGCTGGCTGCTTCCGTCGTAACCCTGCCGCACACGGTACTGGTCACGGCCGTGCTCGACCGCTGCCGCTGGGCCACTCGCCCCGGCACACTGGCTGCGCTGCCGGCCCCAGCGGGCTGAAGTACCGACCAAAGGGATGGCACCAACGCCCCAGCGGGCAACGCCAATACCCACCAGTTTTTGGATGCATTTTCCCGCCCTTGCCATCCCTTGCTTCTGATTTTGTTCTTCTTTTTTCTGCTTTTTGCCTGCACCCCCGCGCTCTTTCTCACCTTTCTTTCTGCACTTTTTTTCAAACTCCCTTCTTTTTCCCTCACCTTTTTCTGCACTTTTTTTCCCAAAACCCCTTTTTTTTCTCACCTTTTTTACCCCCTCAAACCCCATGTTCACAACCCTACTTCTGCAAGCGGCCGTCCGGCCCGATTTTTTCATCCCCAAAAACGACGTGGTGGGTTTCACCTTCTTCGTCAGCACCTTCGCCCTGCTGGCAGCAGCCGCTTTTTTCCTGCTGGAGCGCAACAGCGTGCCGGAGCAGTGGCGCACCTCGCTCACGGTGGCGGGCATCATTTGCCTCATTGCCGGGGTAAATTACTTTTATATGCGCGGTATGTACCTCGAATCGCACGAGTCGCCGACCCAGTTCCGGTACATCGACTGGGTGCTGACGGTGCCCATGCTCTGTGCCCAGTTTTACCTGTTGCTTAGCTCCGCCGGGGCCAAAATGAGTTCGCTCTGGGTGCTCATCATCGGGGCTGTCTGGATGATTGCCTTCGGCTACCTGGGCGAAATCTCCGGGCCGGGCCAAAGCGTTGTGTGGGGCTGCATCTCCACGCTCGGCTACCTGGCCGTGGTGTACGAAGTGTGGTTCGGCCGCCTCGGCAAACTCGTCGACCAATCGAACAGCCAGGAAGTCGTCAATGCCTTCAACTACCTGGGGTACTTCATCATCGTGGGCTGGTCCATCTACCCGCTGGGCTACATGATGCAGCCCGGCAACCTGCTCAGCGGCCTCAACTTCGACCTGAACCTGGTGTACAATTTCGGCGACGTTATTAATAAGGTAGGTTTCGGCTTCGTGGTGTACAGCATGGCCCGCTCGGCGGCGCGACGCCGCACCGCGGCGGTGGCCGCGGCGCCCCCCGCCCAGCTAGCCACGGTGTAATACCCGGCCTGATTGCTGCAACCCATTGCCGTTCAGGTGCCGGCCGGCAAAGCTGGCCGGCACCTGACTAATGCGCCGGCTTCAACCGGACGCTCGTTTTTCCTATTAATCTATTGATTATGTTTAATCCCTTCCGGCCCAAAACCGTTTGGCAGCCCTCCAGCGAAGAGCTGGCTGCCGAGGAGCAAGTTTCCGGCTACACCACGCCCGACCTACCGCCTGTGGCACCCGCCCCGCCGCTGCAAGCGCCGGCCGCCGTTCCCCCGCCCCCACCGGCGGCTGTAGCGGCCCCCGCCGCCGTGCCACCGGCTCCCGCGCCGCAACGGCCGATGCCCGCCGCTGCCGCACCCGCTGCGGGCGCAGCGCCCCTCTCTACCACAACCGCCCAGGCCCTGGAGCAACTGGTGGTGAAGCTACCCGGACTGCTGTTTGCGGGCCTCACCGAAATTGAAACCGGCGTGGCGGTGCGGGGGCGTACCCCGAGCGACATCCTGCCGGCGGCGCCCATCGCACGGTTTCACGCCGAGCTCGTGCGGCTCGAACGCCTGGCGCTGAAGCACGCCGCCAAAGGCACAGCCCCGGAAGAATTGCGCGAAATCCTGGTGACAATTTCCGACCAATTGCACCTGCTGCGGGTGGTACGCGATGGGCAGTTGCTGCTGTCCATCGTCCTCGACCCGCGCCTGAGCAGCCTGCCCACAGCCCGCGTGGCCCTGCAAGCCGCCGCCAACACCATCGGCTAAATTTCTCCTGCTTTTTCTCTTTTTTGCTAAAATCGTTTTTTATGGCTTATTCTGATGCGACACCGGCGGGCCGGGCAGTAAAAGGCATTATCGCCGATTTGCCGGGCCTGATTGCCGTGGCCATTGCCGACACCGATTCGGGCATGAACCTGGCCAGTCATTCCAATTCCGACCATTTCAGCCCCGACATGGCGGCGGCCTACAACACCCAGGTGGTACAACACAGCCTCAATGCCATCAACACACTGCACATGAGCAACGGCACGCTCGAAGATATGCTCATTACCGTCACCGGCCAGTACCACCTCATCAAGCTCATCAACGACGGGGCCATGTTTATGTACCTCGCCGTTAATTCGCTCGACACCAACCTGGCCATCGCCCGCGAGGTCATGCGGCAGCACTCGGCCGGCGTTAACTAGCCCGAAAGCACCAATAAGCCAATTCCTGCGGTGGCCCATTGGGGTGACGGCAGGAATTGGCTTATTGGTGCTTTCGGAGGGTAGTGCGGGGGCTTGTTGGCTTGCTTTCCGCTAGGTCAGTTGAGCCGGGCGGTTGATGACCTCTTCCAACGAAATCAGGGTTTCGGTGCGCTCGATGCCCTCAATGAGCTGCACCCGGTCGTGCAGCACGTCGCGCAGGTGCTGCGTGTCGCGGCAAATGAGCCGGGCGAACACGCCGTAGGCACCGGTGGTAAAGTGGATGCTGACGACTTCCGGAATTTCGCGCAACTGCTCTACTACGCTGGCATACACGGAGCTGCGCAACAGGTAAATTCCTAAAAAAGCATTGACCCCGTAACCCAGCTTCTGAAAATCGATGCGCAACGTGGCCCCCTGCACAATGCCCAATTCTTCGAGCCGCGCCATGCGCACGTGGACCGTACCGCCCGAAACGTGGACCTTGCGGGCGATTTCGGTGTAAGGCATCTTAGCGTCCTGAATGAGCAGGTTCAG
>JANYFQ010000456.1 GCA_025362615.1 Hymenobacter sp.
TCGAAAAAGTAGCCCCCACCGATGCGCGGGTGCTGATAACCGGCCCCAACGGCGCGGGCAAAGAGATGGTAGCCCGGCAGTTGCATGAACTAAGCCCCCGCGCCAACGGCCCGCTGGTGGAGGTGAACTGCGCCGCCATCCCGTCGGAACTAATTGAGAGCGAACTGTTCGGACACGAGAAAGGCTCGTTTACGTCGGCCATCAAGCAGCGCATCGGCAAGTTTGAGCAGGCCGACGGCGGCACCTTGTTTCTGGACGAAATTGGCGACATGAGCCTTTCGGCCCAGGCCAAAGTGTTGCGGGCGTTGCAGGAGAGTAAAATTACCCGCGTGGGCGGCGAGAAAGAAATTTCGGTAAACGTGCGCGTGGTAGCAGCCACCAACAAAAATTTATTGCAGGAAATAGCCGACCGTAATTTTCGCGAAGATTTATACCACCGGCTTTCCGTTATTTTAATTCAAGTGCCCGCGCTAAATGACCGGCGCGATGACATTCCCGAATTAATCGGGAAGTTTCTCAACGACATTGCGGCCGACTACGGCAACAAGCCCAAAAATATCGCGCCTGCCGCACTGGCCTATTTGCAGGAACTGGATTGGCGCGGTAACATCCGCGAATTACGCAACGTGGTGGAGCGGCTGGTAATTATGAGCGACGACGTAATTTCGGAAGCTGACGCAAAGGCATTTGCGGGCAAGTAACGCGGGTTTTCAACCCGCGCTGGGTGGTTGGAAGACCGTTCACGCGCGGGTTGAAAACCCGCGTTACAGCAACTGGTTGCAGCCGCGCACGTCCGAATTATCGAGCCGCCCTAACACTTCAAAACGACCATCTGAGTGCAACCGAGCCAGGTCTTTGGTCTCGATGAAAGCGCAGGAATCGACGTTAGCTAAATCAATTACATTGATGGCCCCGTCGGGGCGGATTTCGGAAATAGCGAAGGGGTCGGCGGGGTCGCGCAGCAGGACGCGCATGGTGGGCGGGGCTTGAAAAAGGCCGTCGCCGAACGAGTAAGCCTGGCTGAATAGTTCGGTCATGCCGTATTCGGAATGAATGCCGGCGGGGCCGAAACCGCGCTGTAATTCCTGGTGCAATTCGTCGCGTATCATTTCGCGGCGGCGGCCTTTCATGCCGCCGGTTTCGAGTACGGTCAGGTTTTTTAATTCGGGGCGGCCAGCGTATTTCGCCGCGAAGTCGAGCAATGCGTAGCTCACGCCAAATAATAACGTGCGGCGCGGCGCGGTGGCCGTTTTTGATTTATTATTTAATTGATTTTCGATGCTCATTTCAGCTTGCGCCCGGCCCAAAGCACGAAGTAACGCTTCGTCGTCGTTCAAGTAATAAACCGGCAGATTCTGGCCGGTTTGAGCAGCTAAATAATCAACCATCGCCAGCAGCGACGATTGGCCTTGCTCCTGGTACGAGGGCAGCAGGGCCAGAATATTCCAGTCCGTGAGCGGGCCGTATTGCGCCTCGAAAAGGCGGGCGGTGTGGCGGCGGTAAAGCAGTGGCTCGCGCACCTGGTGGCAGCTGCGGATTTGCCCGGTGGTGCCGCTGCTCAGAAATTCCTCCTGCGGCTGCCAGGTTTCGGGCACCGTTCGCACGTCGTGGGTTTTGAAAAACTCGATGGGCAAAAACGGAATATCCGTCAGGCGCTGCACCGTGGCGGGGCGGCGGCCCAGGGCGGCCAGCCAGGCCCGGTAGGGCGGGCAATGTGCCGCTTGGTGCCGAAAAAGCGCCAGCGCCGCAGTGGTAAAGGCCGCCGCATCGGCCGGGGCAAGGGGTAAGCCCGCTACGTCTAAAAATTCGCTGCGCAATGACATAATTACTGAATCAACCTCCGCGTTTTTGGGCCGAACCTAGCAACTACCGGGCGCGTTGCACCCCCGCGCCTGTATCTTAGAGCCGCCGAAAGGAAGGGCTATTCTCGAAAAATCTGACTTTTATCCGATGACACGCAAAACCGTTTTTTGGAACCGAACCGTTGCTATTGCCGCCCTGGCTGCCAGCAGTTTGGGGCTTATTGGCTGCCTCAAAGCCCCGGATTATCCGGTGGTGCCGAAAATATCTCCTGAAAGCATCGTCCTCAAATCTTATTATGGCCGGCCCCGCGAAAACCGCAAGGACTCGGTGCGCCTCACTTTCAGTTTTCAGGACGGCGATGGCGACTTGGGCCTAGGCGGTAGCCGCTTCGGTGTAGCCACTGACACTGCTGCTCCCTTTGCCCGGCTGAATGCTGACAAGACCCTCAACCGCTATTACAACAACTTTTTCGCCGACATTTACCTAAAGAACCGCACCACCGGGGTTTTTGAAAAACTGCCCGCCGCCGCGCTGCCCGGCGGCAATCTCAACGAGCGTTACCCGCGCCTGACCAGCGCCGATACCAAAGCTGCGCCCATCAAGGGCACCATTTCGCGCATCTATGGCTTCATTTACGATTCTCCGTTTCAGGCGGGCGATGAAATCCGGTTCAATATCACCATTGCCGACCGCGCCCTGCACGAGAGCAACACGATTACGACGAACAGCATCGTGATTCCACCGCTTTAATTGACCGGCATTTCAGGGCCTAATAAATGGCCGGAAATTCATCCGGCCGCACTTCGCTCATCAACTCGTACACGGTGTCGAACACGTCTTCGGCGTTGGGCTTGCTGAAGTAGTCGCCATCAGAGCTGTAGGCGGGGCGATGAGCTTGGGCGGCGAGGCAGCGCGG
>JANYFQ010000470.1 GCA_025362615.1 Hymenobacter sp.
GTTCCACAGCCTTCGGTTTGCCGGCCGCTGGTGCCGAAGGCTGTGAAACCCCTTCGGGGTTCGGTTCGCGTGGCCATATTATCCGGGGGTAGGCTCCCGTTGGTCGCCAACCCCCGGCTTTGCTGTTAAACCCCGTTGGGGTTTTGAAGCAGCGCGTAACATCAACTCTTAACTGATGTTACGCGGGCAATTCGAGCGTCTTGTGTTTCAGATTGTTTCTCGTTGCTTGTTGCATTCGTGCCCCAAAAACCACTCAAAAACGCCAAATAAGCAACAAGAAACGAGAAACAAGAAGCAGATTGCGTAACATCAGCTATTAATTCACTCACTCGCTCATTCACTCATTGAAAACCAATTCACTCATTGATGTTAGCCCGGTTCCGGTACGGTAGCCGGGCTTTTTTTTGATTGCTGGCCCGCCTCGTTTCCATGCCAACCCCGCCTCATTCACTCATTTATTCATCCGCTCCTTCACTCCCTGAACGAATGGCCATCCTGGTGGCGGGCGGCACGGGCAGCCGCATGGGCGCGGCCGTGCCCAAGCAGTTTTTGCTGCTGCGGGGGGTGCCGGTGCTGCTGCACACGCTGCGCCGGTTTGCCGAGCCGGCCTTGCAAATAACTGATATTGTGGTGGTGCTGCCCGCCGAGCAGCTTGATGTCTGGCAGGCGCTGTGCGCCGCGTACGGGCCGGTGCCGCCGCACCGCACGGTGGCGGGCGGGGCCACGCGCTGGGCCTCGGTGCGGGCCGGGCTGGCGGCACTGCCGCAGGCGGCGGGCCTGGTGGCAGTCCACGACGGGGTGCGCCCGTTGGCGAGCGCTGCCCTCATCGAGCGCACCTACGCCGGGGCCGCTACCCACGCCGCCGCCGCCGCCGCCGTGCTGCCCAAAGACTCGGTTCGTACGCTGGCCCAGCACGGCTCCGCGCCGCTCAACCGCAGCCGGTTGCGGCTCATGCAAACGCCTCAGACGTTTGAGATTGACTTGCTGCGCCGCGCCTACGCCGGGCCGGAACTCAGCACCTTCACCGACGACGCAACGGTGGTGGACGACCTCTGCCGCGTGGCGTTGGTGGAGGGCGAATACCGCAACATCAAAATAACCACGCCCGAGGATTTGCTGCTGGCGGAAGCTATTTTTTCAATGAGTGGTTTCGGCAAAATGAGTGAATGAGCGAGTGAGTGAATTACTAGTTGGCAGTGCGTCAGCGAACGTCCGGGAACGTAACCAAACTATCAATTCATTCATTCGCTCATTAAAACCCACTCATTCACTCATTATCCCGAAACCACTCACTAAAACCCATTCATCCATTGAAATAATGACTCATCTGCTCTACGACGTGCGCCCCGATGGCGTGGCCACCATCACCCTCAACCGGCCCGAGGTTTTCAACGCTTTCAACGATGCGATGAGCTACGAGCTGCAAGACGCGCTGAAGGCCGTGGGGCGCGATGCCGCCGTGCGGGCCGTGGTGCTGACCGGCGCGGGCCGGGCCTTCTGCTCGGGGCAGGATTTGAAGGCCGCCCAGGAAGCTGCCGCCGCCGAGGGCCGGCCGCGCTCGTTCTACGATTCGCTGCACCAGCGCTACAACCCCATCATCCGGGCGATGCGGGCGCTGCCGAAGCCCATCATTGCCCGGCTCAACGGCGTGGCGGCGGGCGCGGGCTGCTCGCTGGCGCTGGCCTGCGATGTGGTGGTGGCCGCCGATACCGCCAGCCTCATCGAAGTGTTTATCAACATCGGGCTGGTGCCGGATTCGGGGTCGTCGTGGTTTTTGCCGCGCCTGGTGGGCAGCCTCAAGGCGTTCGAGTTGTGCGCGTTGGGCGAGAAAGTGCCCGCCGCCGAAGCCCTGCGCCTGGGCCTGGTGAGCCAGGTAGTGCCGGCCGAAGACCTCGACGCGGCCACCTACGCCCTGGCCGCCCGCTACGCCGCCGCGCCCACCAAAGCCATTGGCCTGCTCAAGCAAATGCTCAACAAAGCCGGAGCCGCTACTTTGGATGAAATGCTGGATTACGAAGCCCACTGCCAGCAGATTGCCGGCGAATCGGCCGACTACGCCGAGGGCGTAGCGGCGTTTTCGGAAAAGCGCAAGCCGGTGTTCAGCGGGCGGTAAGCAGGGGGCGCAACTGGCGCACTTGCTGCCGCAATTGGCGCGGCGGCGGCTCTCCTCCTACCCAACCCACGTTGCGAACCAGCCGCGTAGCGGCGAAGGAAGTTCCAGGGTTTCCGCCGCCGCTATGCGGCTCCGGTAGCCTTCCATTCCTTTCCCTATCAACCTGCCGCCGCTACGCGGCTGGTCTGCAACGTGGGTTAGCTAGCCCGAAAACCGGGTGCGTTGCGCGCCCGGTGGCAGGCTTCACGTCCGCAGCCACGCTGGCAGGAATGAAAACCGTAGTTGGCTGGATAGAAACTGCGCTAGTCGGACCATAAATCGTGCTAATCGGACTGACAATCGCCATTGCCTGACTAGAAATCGTGCTAGTCCGACTGGAAATCGTCTTCGTCTGACTAGAAATCGTGCTAGTCGGACTGAAAATCGTCTCGACCTGACTGGAAATTGTTCTAGGCCGGCTGAAAATCGTCTCCGTCCGGCTGAAAAATCGTTTTAATCTGACTAGGAATCGTTTTAATCCGAGCAGAACTCACAGTACCCGCAGCCGAAGTTATGCTACCTGAGCGCTCGTTTACGGGAACCGCAGGGGACGATATTGCTGCGCTGAAAAAACCAGAAACCAAGCCTTTGGCTTCCGGTGCCAGCGCGGAAGCCGCAAACGTAAGAAGGCCGCCCGGTGGGGCGGCCTTCTTACGGACAAGAAACAGCGTGGGAACATAGCTAACCCGGACCGGCACCCTAAAATCCGGGCAATCCGCTAAAATCCGCGCCCATCCGTGGTCAGCGGAGCGTGATGGTTTTGGTGCGGCCGTTTACCGTGACGCTGGCCACGTTGTCGCAGGTGCCGGTGCCGCTGGGGTCGTAGTTGAGCAGCAGGGTTTTGCCGTTGGAATTGGCGATGCTGACGGTGCCGGCGGTGAAGTATTTGTAGCAGTCGCCGCGCTTGGTGAGGGGCGTGGCGGTGGCGGCGGTGTAGCTTACGCCCCGGCGGTTGGTGCCCTGGGCCTGGCCAACGACGCTGTACACGTCGTCGGACACTTGCGGGGTGCCGAAGCCGGCGGTCATCGTGCAGGTGCGGCGGGCGGTCCAGGCGCTGGTGCCGCCGTTATTGGCGAACACGATGCTGGCCCCGGTGACATCGACGGAGAACGAGCCATTGCCCAAGCCGACGAAGGTGCGGGTGGCGAGGTGCTGGTTGTCGTTGACGAAGTAATTTTCGCGGGTGACGACGGCCCCGCTGTGGCGGCGGCGGTCGGAGCCGGTGAAGACGGCGATGATTTTGCCGCGCCGGAGCTTGCCGTCGGGGCAGAGGCAGTTGGTGGGGCCGAAGTCGATGACGAGGGTGCGGGTGTCGGCGTTGTAGGTGCGGGTAGCGCAGGAGCCATAGACGCGGCCCACGGCCTCGGCGCTGACGGCGGCCGAGTTGGACTGGGTTTCGTCCTGGGGGGCGGCGGCGGTGATGATGTCGGCGCTGAAGGCCGTTTCGCGCTCGCCGTCGCTGCTGTCTTCGGCCGAGGTAATGTCTTCGTCGGGAGCAGCGTCTTTGTCGCGCTTGCAGGCGGTGGTGAAAAGCAGGCTGCTGGCCAAAGCGGCGAGTACTAACGGGCGGAGGGTGCGGGTAAACATGGGCGTAAAAAAGTGAAGGTGAAGCGAAGAAGACCGACGAGCAACCCCGCCGGCGGGGCTGTTTCGTTGGCTTGGAGGGCCGAGTGGTGAGTGGGTTTAAGCGGGGGCGGAAGTTTCTTTGTTGGCGGAAGGGGAGTTTGCCGCCCGCTACGTCTCATTCCTCAATTCTTTATTTACCATGCTGCCCATCGCCTTCGCGCCCCTGTTTGCCCATCCGCTGCCGGCTGGCCACCGGTTTCCGATGCTCAAGTACGAGCTGCTGCCCGAGCAATTGCTGCGCGAGGGCACGGCCCGCGAAGCCGACTTTTTTGTGCCCGTGCCGCCGCCCGTCGAGGACATTTTGCGGGCGCACGACGCGGCGTATTACGAGCGCCTGCGCCGGGGGCAGCTCACGCGGCAGGAGGAACGGGCCACGGGGTTTCCGTGGTCGGGGCAGTTGTTTGAGCGGGAAATTGCGCTGCTCGGCGGCACCCTGGAGGGGGCGGCCCGCGCCCTGGCCGTGCCCGGTGGGGGCGTGGCCCTCAACATTGCCGGCGGTACGCACCACGCGTTTGCCGACCGGGGCGAGGGCTTTTGCCTGCTCAACGACCAGGCCGTGGCCGCGCACTGGCTGCTGCACCACCGCCCGGCGCAGGTGAAAAAAATCGTGGTCATCGACCTGGACGTGCATCAGGGCAACGGCACGGCGGCCATCTTTGCCGGGGTGCCCGAGGTGTTCACCTTTTCGATGCACGGGGCCCGCAATTACCCCGCCCGCAAGGAAGTGTCGGACCTGGACCTGCCGCTGCCCGACGGCACCGCCGATGCCGAATACCTGGCCCTGCTAACGGCCACGCTGCCGCGCCTGCTCGACACCGAGCGCCCCGATTTCGTCTTCTACCTGGCCGGGGTCGATGTGCTGGCCACCGACAAGCTCGGCCACCTGGCCCTGACCCGCGCCGGCTGCCGCGAGCGCGACCGGGTGCTGCTGGCCGCCTGCCGCGCACGGGGCCTGCCGGTGCAAATCAGCATGGGCGGTGGCTATTCCGAACGCATCGCCGACATTGTGGAGGCCCACGCCAACACGTACCGGGTAGCGGCGGAGTTGTGGGGTTAGGTTAATTGTTTGATTGTTGCATTGCTTAATTGTTGCTCATACGGTCCCAAAAGGCTAGTGTATCCACTGCGGCCACTGCGGAAAATGCCTCAGAACAGCTAACAATTAAGCAATGCAACAATTAGACAATCAAACAACAACCAACTCACTCCACCACCAACCGGGCCGAGGAAGCGCCGCAGCGCAGCACATACACGCCGGGGGGCAGGGCCGAAACGTCGAGCGTCAGGGTGGAGGCGTTGGCGGGGGCGAGGGCGCGTTGGACTGAGCGGCCCAGGCCGTCGAGCACCGTTACGGGCTGCGGGGTGGAGGTGGCGGGCAGCGTTAGGATGACGGCGGTATGGGCGGGGTTGGGGGCCAATGCGAGGCGGGCGGCGGCGCGGGTGGTGGCGGCGGTTAGTGGGCCGGTGGCGGGGCCGAACACCAGCGCGAAACGGCCCGGTTGCTCGCCGGCGGTGGCTACGCTGAAGGTGTAGGTGGCGGTGGGGGTTAGGGCAAGGCGGGTGTTGGCGACGGCATCGGTGAGGAAGACGGTTTGGCCGGGGGCGAAATGCAGCAGCTCGTCGGCGCTGAGGGTGTAGGAGCCGGGAGCGGGCACGTTTACAAGCAGGGGCACGACGCGGGTGCCGGTTAGCGGGGGCAGGCCGTTGATGGCGTAGCGGTCGGGGCCGAGGGCGGTGCTGAGGTTGGGCAGGTTGCCGACGTTGGGCAGCTTGCGGGCATCGGCGGCGGGGTCGAAGGCGGCGGTGGCGGCGGCATCGAAGTACACGATGGTGGGGTCGGCGGGGCCGGTGCTGCCGCGCAGGCTCAGGGTGAGGCGGGGGCGCGGGTCGGCGGCCGGGCGGGCAAAGGTGTTGTCGACGGCGCTGAAGAAGGTGCGGCGGTTGCTGTTGGTGAGGTTGATGGCGGCGCGGGCACCGCCCGGCCCTTGCGTCGAGCGCATGAAAAAAGCCTGGCCTGCGGGTATCATCGGGCTGCCGCCGAGGCCGGCCACGATGGCCGTGTAAACCCCGGCGTAGGGGCCGGTGCTGCGGAACTGGTAGATGGCCGCGCCCAGGTTTTCGAGAGTTTGGAAAGGCACTACGCCCAGCGTGAAGGTGCTGGCATCGAGCGGGCTGGGGTAGGGGTTGCCCACCAGGTACCAGCCGCCATCGGCGCTGCTGCCCCGCGCAAAATTAAACTGCACGTTGCCCTCCGTGAGGGTGCCGCGAAAACTGACCAGGGCCGTGCCGGGCAAATGCACGGTGTAGCCCAGGCCGGGCAGCAGGCGGTCGGCGGGGGCAGTGAGGGCTGCCCAGCCCCGGTCGAAGACCGGAAAGCCGGTGATGGCCGCGTTGGCCACCCGGCTTTCATCGTAGCGGTACACCGTGGGGAAGGGCCGTATCAGGCCCGGCGCGCGGCTGGCGTTGTAGGCCGCGCCCTGGCTTACTTCGGGCGTGAAATTGGGGGTGGCCAGGTCGGCCACCGCAGCGTTTTGCACCGGCGCGGCGTAGTGCCGGTAGCCCACGCCGAGGTAGGGGTTGGTGATGAAGCGCTGCACCACGGCGGTGTTGCCCAGCACCCGGCCCCCGTTGACATTGGCGACGAGGGCCGTGCCGCTGGCATCGGCGCGTAGCACCAGCGGCTGGCCGCCCAGCAGCACATCGGAAGAGGCATACAGCAGCTCGGTGATGGCAAGCCCCTGGCTCAAACTCAAGCCGGGGATGCCGCTGGACGACGTGACGTTGCGCGTCGTGCCCGGCAGGCCGTTGCCCGTGACCTGGGCCGCAGGGCCGTTGTACACGTAGGTGGCCCCGCCGTCGTAGTACCGGCTGCCCAGCACCTGCACCGAGCCGGTGGGGCCGCCCGTGGTGATGCCCTGGGGCGAGCAAATGCCGAACACGGCCCGGTCTTCGAGCCGGAAGTTGCCCGGCCCGCTGATGATGGTGCAACCGCTGCCCGCCGTGGTGGCCAGCGAGCCATTGGGCTGCACCGTGAGGGTGCCATGCACGATGAGGTCAGTAGTAAGAAACAAGGCCCCGGTGCCGGTGATGGTGACGTTGTTGTACTCGCCGCCGCCGCCGGGCAGGGTGGTGCTCACCACCAAATCGGGAAAGCCGGCAAACCGGGCCGCAAAGGTGTCCGTGAACCCGCTGCCCGCCACGGTGTGCGGCCCGAAGGTGGCGCTGCCGCCAAACGCCCCCACCACCGTGGCCGAGCTGCCCTGCAAGCTCAGGGCGGTGGCCTGCTCGTTGCCCGCGCCCCCGCCGGCCAGGGCCTGCTGCCAGGTGCCGGCCGGGTCGAGGCGGGCCACAAATACGTCGGCCTGCCCGGCCGAAACCAGGGCCGGCAAGCCGCCAAAAGCCGCCGTGGCCTCAAAGGTGCCGCCCACGGTGGCCGTGCCGTCGGCCGCTACTTTTACGGCCGCTACCTGCTCGTTGCCGGGGCCGCCGGCCCGCACAAGCTGCGTCCAGGTGCCAGCGGCGCTGAGGCGGGCCACGTAAGCGTCGGCATCGCCGCCGGTGCCGAGGGCGGGCAGCGCCCCAAATTGCGTGGCGGCCACAAATACGCCCGCCACGGTCACGGTGCCGTCGGGGGCCACGGCCACGCCGCTGGCATCTTCGAAGCCGCCAGCGCCGCCGGCCACGGCCTGCGTCCACTGCCCGCTGCCGGGGCTGAAGCGGGCCACGGCCACGTCGTTGCCGCCGGGCAGGCTGAGGGCGGGCTCTGCGCCAAACGTGGCGGCGGCGCTGCTCAGGTTGGCGGCCACCACCACTTCGCCGCTGGCGGCCACGGCCACGGCCGTGCCGTAGTCGAAGCCGGGGCCGCCGCCGGTGGCCACGCGCTGCCAGGTGCCGGCGGCATCGAGCTGGGCCACGTACACGTCGGCGCTGCCCTGGTTGGGGGGCAGGGGCAGGGTGCCAAAGGCGCAGTCGGCCCCGCAGCCGCCCGTCAGGCTGATAAGGCCGTCGGGGGCCACGGCCAGGGCCAGCACGCCGTCGTTGGCGGGGCCGCCGGCGCGGCTGGCCTGCGTCCAGGTGCCGGTGGCGGGGCCGAAGCGGGCCACGAAGATGTCGGTGCCGCCGGCGCTGGTCAGCGTCGGGCCGGCGGGGCCGAAGGTGGCCGAGCCGATGAGGCCGCCCGCCACCACCACGGTGCCGTCGGGGGCCAGGGCCAGGGCGCGGGGCGTGATGAGCACCGAGGCCGGCACCCGCACGGCCAGCGTAAACACCCCCGCCGGGTTGAGGCGGGCCAGAAACATATCCACGGCCGGTCCGCTCGTGAGCGTGAAGCCGCCCAGCGTGAGGGTGCCGTCGAAGCGGCCGGTGACGTAGGTGTTGCCCGCCGCGTCGGTGCCCACGGCCGCGTAGCCGTTGGTGTAGCCCGAGCCGCCGGGCTGCGCTACCGCCGCCGCCGCCCACTGCCAGCTTTGGCCCCGCGCCGCCGGGCCAATCAAGGCGCTCACTGCCAGCAGCGCCCCCGCCAGGCGGGCGGCGTAAAAAGGAAGAAATGTTTTCATGGGATGGGCAAGAAAGAAGCCCCCGGCCACCCGGCCGCTGGTGCAAGTAAAAGCCCCGGCAAGCTACACCACAATAAGAGCCTATCCAAATAGGCCGGGGCGGGCGGACGGCTTTTTCGG
>JANYFQ010000471.1 GCA_025362615.1 Hymenobacter sp.
GCTATTTTGTACCAGTTCGGACTGGTGGCGACGGTCAATATCTTCGCCGCTTTTCTCATCAGCTTCATCCTCATTCCGGCGGCTTTTACGTTCTTGCCGCCGCCTACCGAAAAGCAGCTCGAACACCTGGATGCCAAGCCCTTAACCAAGCTCTTGGAGTTCTTCGACTACCTGGTTTTGGAGCGCCGGGGCACGGTGTACGTCATCGCCGTGGTGTTGGTGTTGCTGGCCGGCATCGGCGTGTCGCGCATCGAGGCCGTGTCGTACATGGTGGACGATTTGCCCAAGAAAAGCAGCGTCAATTCCGACCTCGCTTTCTTCGAGAAGCACTTCCACGGCGTGATGCCGCTGGAGTTCGTCGTGGATACCGGCAAGCCCCGTGGCCTGCTGAAACTGAAGAACCTGGAGAAGATAAACCAGTTCGAGAACTACCTCCGCAGCCAGCCCGAACTCAGCCCGCCCCTCAGCCTCGTCACGTTTGTGAAGGCCGCCACCCAAGCCTACTACAACGGCGACCCGCAGTTCTACCGCCTGCCCGACAACTCCGAAAAGAACTTCATCCTCAGCACCTTGGCCAACTCCAAGGGCACCGGTGCGGGGGCCGACAGCAAGCTCTTCCGCGCCTTCGTGGACAGCAGCCAGCGCACGGCCCGCATCAGCCTGAAAATCGCCGACATCGGTTCGCGCAACCTCGACACGCTGATGGCCAGCAAGATACTGCCCGCCATGAAGCGCACCTTCGACGGTTCGGGCCTCACCATCAAGCGCACGGGCACCACCATCCTCTTCACCCAGGGCAACGAGTACCTCATCCACACCCTGCGCGATTCGCTGCTACTGGCTTTTGCCCTCGTCGGGCTGGTGGTGCTGGTGCTGTTCCGGTCGGTGCGCACGGTGTTTTTCGCCCTCATTCCCAACGCCGTAACCCTGATTTTGACGGCCGGCATCATGGGCTTTTTCAACATTCCGCTCAAGCCCGGTACCGCCCTTATTTTCGTCATCGCGCTGGGCATTGATGGCGACAACTCCATCCACTTGCTGGCCAAATTTCGGCAGGAAATGGCCCTCAACGGCAACCGCGTCCGCGAAGCCGTGTCGGTGACGCTGAGCGAGGCCGGCACCAGCATGATTTACACCAGCATCGTGCTGTTTGTGGGCTTTAGCATCTTCGCCTTCAGCGAGTTTGGGGGCACCAAAGCCTTGGGATTGCTGATGTCGGCCTCGCTGCTCATCACCAACTTCTCGAACCTGATTTTGCTGCCCTCGCTGCTCGTCACCTTCGGCCACGGCAAGGACAACTACATCAACCCCAACGCCCTGGTGCGCCACTACGACGAGTCGTACCATGAGGAAGACGACGACGCGGACTTGAACTTGAGCAAGATGAAGAAAGAGGCAGATTACCCCGAACCGGTGGTAGATTGGTCTATTTGAAGCGGGCTTTTGGCGCTCTGCCGCGCGTTTGCCCCAACTCCGAACCGTCCAACCTACTTCGGCGTCGCAACTACTCCGCTAACAAAATGCTCAATGTTATCCGAGAATTGGACAACAAGGGTAAGGCTAACCAATCCCAAAGCAAAAACCCAAAACATCCAGGGTTTTTTAAAGGGTTTGAGGGGGCCGTACGGTGGTGTGTACATGGTTGTGAGATGAAGGGTTAGACTTACAAAAATAACCAATACAATCAAAACAAGTCCCCACAACGGCAAGCAGGTTAATTTTTGTTTCTGAAGCGTGTCTAGCGAATAAGGCAAGCGCAAAGCCAAACGCCGAAAGCCAATAGCATAAAAAAAATGCACTATCCCGAATACAAGCACACCCTCGATTACGCCCAACTAGCCACCGAAATCCAAACGTGGTGGAAGGAAAACCGCGTTTTCGAGCAAAGCGTCAGCAGCCGCGAGGGGCAGCCGACTTACGTGTTCTACGAAGGCCCGCCATCGGCCAACGGCACACCCGGCATCCACCACGTCATGGCGCGGGCGGTGAAGGACATTTTTTGCCGCTACCATACGCTGCTGGACAAGCAGGTACCCCGCAAGGGCGGCTGGGACACCCACGGCCTGCCCGTGGAGTTGCAGGTAGAGAAGGAGTTGGGCATCACGAAGGAAGACATCGGCCACAAAATCAGCGTCGAGGAATACAACGCCCGCTGCCGCGAAACCGTCATGCGCTTCAAGGCCGAGTGGGACGACCTGACCGAAAAAATGGGCTACTGGGTGGACCTCGACGCGCCCTACGTCACCTTCGAGCCGGAGTACATCGAGAGTTGCTGGGCGCTGCTCAAGCGCCTCTACGACAAGGGTTTTCTTTACAAAGGCTACACCATCCAGCCCTACTCGCCAGCAGCGGGCACGGGGTTGAGTTCGCACGAACTGAACCAGCCGGGCACATACCGCGACGTGCGCGATACGACGGTGGTGGCGCAGTTTAAGGTGTTGCGGGATGCGGCTTCGGAGAAGCTATTTGCCGCGTT
>JANYFQ010000252.1 GCA_025362615.1 Hymenobacter sp.
CTAAAAGTGAACGCCGCCCACCGGGCCGCTCGCGCCCAACAAGCCCGCACTGACTAAGTCAGGATTTGTATTTTTGATAAGATATTTGATTTTACTTAATTGCGGCGGCTGCGCCCACGCCCTCCAATCGCCCCTGCCCCAAATGCGCTCCCTTAACCTACGCCGCCCCCTCGCGCCCGAAACCCTGGCCCGCTACGCCGCCGAGGACGCCGCCGCCACCCTGGCCCTCGCCGCCCTGCTCGCTCCCGCCCACCTGCCCCCCGACCTGCTGGCCGAAGCCTTCGGCCCCGCCGCCACGCGCTACCTCTTCGGCCTCGCCCGCCAGTACCAAAACCAAGGCTTGGGTTTCGTGGAACTGGTGCTGGCCGGGCGGGCGGCGGTGGTGAAATATTTGGTCAGGCAGCAGGAAAACCCAGACCGGGAGCAGGCAGGTTGGGAATGGTGGTGGGCACGGCAGGGGATGCTGTTGGCTGTGCGGGAAAAGGGATTAAGGAACGGGCTTATTGTGGATTTTTTGGTCTAGTTTTGGGGCATTGATTCTTTCATTCCAAACCTCTCAACCCCAAATAAAATCATGGGAAAAGAAATAAGCCTGTTCTCTGGTTATGACCAACCGGAAAACCGTACCACCAACTATTCACTCTTGGTATTGCGAATGCTTTACCAAGAAAACCCTAAACTGCTTTCAGCAGCTTTATCTAGTTTAATTGGGGACAGTTCCGGCTTGCAGATTGGCGTAGACTTTCGTCAGCAGGCAGGTCGTAATGGTAGCGTTATTGATGGCCTCATCACGCAACCATCTTTCTCCATATACATCGAAACCAAACGTTGGAATTGGTTTTACGATGAACAACTTGAAACCTACCTTCAAGAACTGGACAAGGAGTCAGCAAATGTGAAGGTGCTACTGGCCTTATCCAATTTCGAAGGAAAGGACCAAGATGATTTCGTCAACATTCGAGAAATTATTCGTACAACGTATCAAGACCGTATCATATTTGCGGCCGTGACGTTTGAGGAATTTTTGGAAGCGGTTCAACAGCCCACTCTCTCGCCCTCGTTGAGTGAAACCATTTCCGACTTTAAACAATACTTGAATGGAGCCAGCCTCTTGCCTAATTGGAAGGGGTGGTTGGATGTGTGCAACTGCGGCCAGTTTCACACACAACTTGTGAGTGAAGGCGTTTACATCTGCCCTGCCGCTGGCGGTGCGTACAAACACGACCGGTGCCAATACCTAGGGATGTATTGGAGCAAAGCCGTCCGTCAAATCGCCGAGGTGTGGGGGGTTGTAGACATTGCTGAAGGGAACGGCGGGGACGCTAAACTTCTTTGGAACAATACTGATAAACCCGCCCAAGAACTTATCGATATTGCCCGAGACAAGAGAGAGAAATTGTACCTTGACGAAGATTGGGCAACCCGTGTTTTCGTACTTGGACCCTTGACCGAAACGTATTTCGAAAAGGATAGCTACGGTGGTATGCTCGGAAGCAAACGCTACTTTGGCGTACACGAGCTAGAACCAACGGGAATTGAAGACTTGGCAGCCAAACTTCGAAACAACGTGTGGTCGGACTTGGAATAACCGTTTTGTGGTTTTTCATTGCTAAATCCCCTGTCGTTGTGCAAGTTCGGGCCAAACGGAACGCCGCGAGCCGCTACGTTCCCCATGTCATTGGGCACTTTCCGGCGCGGCCGGTAGCTTTCCGTTTCCCAAACCTTATTCGTCATGGCTGCTACAAACCCGGCCACTGCCCCCGTGCCTGACGAAACGCCCGAACCGCTTGCCGTGCTGCGCCAACTGCGGCGGCGGCTGCACAAGGCCCGCGCCTTCGAGGCCGAGGCGCGGGCCACGTTTGCCGGCCCGCCGGGGACAGAGCGCGACTACGCGGGGCTGACCTGCTACCGCGACAAGGCGACGGAAACGCAAGCCGCGATTGTGCGGCACTTGGGGGCGCACCCGGAACTGACGGCTTGCCTGTCGTGCTGAGGCCGGACTTGGGGCCGGGGGCAGCGCGGGGCGGGCACTTTCGGGCGCGGCGGGTAGTTTTGTGGGGCGCGGCAGGCTTATGGGCTTGGCCGTTATCTTGAATTTCTTAAAATAACCGCGTTATGCCCGCTACCACTGCTTCTGCCCGCGCCGCCCGGCCTACGGTGGCCCAGGCCTATTCCATTGCCAAACGATTGACGGCGGACCAACAGGCGCGGCTGGTGGCGAAGTTGCGCCGGGATGTTTGGGCCGACATCCAGGCCGCCGCCGAGCAAGTGCAAGCCCGCATGAAAGCCGACGGCGTGTTCATTACCGAAGAAGAGATAACGGCCGAGATAGAAGTTGTCCGGGCCGAGCGGTACGCGGCCAGCCTAGGATAGCGTGGCTTTTCGGGTAGTGGTTGATACCAATAGCTGGATTAGCAGCTTCATCAACAGCAATTCGTTGGTGGCGCAACGGCTGACGCGGCTGTTGGACGACGAAACGCTGGAATTGCTCTTCAGCACCGATTTGCGGGACGAGGTTTTGAGCGTCATTCAGCGGCCCAAATTTCACAGGTATTTATCGGCCGCTGGCCTACAAGACGCTGTGCGGCAAATAAGCAATTACGGCCTCTTGGCGGTGGTCAGCAAGGTCGAGGTTTGCCGCGACCCCAAAGACGACTACTTGCTGGCCCTGTGCCTCGACGGCCGCGCCGACTACCTCATCACCGGCGACCAGGACCTGCTGGTGTTGGAGCGGTTTGGCGACACCCGCATCATCTCGTGGGCCGAGGCGGAAACCGAATTGCTCGTTGCCTGAACCATGCCCACCCACACGCCCTACCAACGCCACGCCTTCTTGCTGCGCTACCTGGAAGCCCGGCGCGGGCGGCCGGCACCGTTCGAAACCCTGCAAGCGGCGGTGGAAGCCAACGGCTTCATGGCCGACTTCGGGAAGGCGTACTTGCGGCGGAATTGGGAGCGCGACAAGCGGCAAATGGAGGAGAAATTCGGCCTCGACATCGAGATGCGGCGCGGCTGCGGCTACTGCCTGCCCGCCGACGGGCCGCCGCCCGACCCCGCCGCCCTGCGCCTGGCCGACGCCCTGGAGATGAACGATTTTCTGCAATTGCCCGCCGCGCTCGCACCCTTCGTGCAGCCGGAGCCGCGCCGGGCCTTGGGCACCCAGCACCTGGGGCCGTTGCTGCGGGCGGCCCAAGCCGGGCGCGTGGTGGAAGTTGATTACCAGAAGCATTGGGACGACGCGCCCCGCCGCCGCACCTGCGGGCCGCTGCTGCTGCGCGAGTCGCGGGGCCGCTGGTACGTGCTGGCCGTGATGGTGGTGGGCCGCCCCCACCTCGTGTGCCTGGGCCTCGACCGCATCGCGGCCCTCGAAAGCACCGAACGGCCCTTCGCCCCGCCCCCCGATTTCGACGCGGCCGCGTACTACGCCGACTGCTTCGGCATCACGCGGCCCACCGACGGGCAGGTGCCCGAAGACATCATGCTGCGCTTCGCGCCCGTGCAGGGCCGCTACGCCCTGAGCTACCCGTTGCACCCCTCGCAACGCCTGCTGCGCGACGACGCGGCGGCCATCGAACTCAGCATCCGGGTGTACGACACGCCCGAACTGCGGATGGAACTGCGGAGCTACGGCGACGCGGTGGAGGTGCTGGCCCCCAAGGGCTTGCGCGAGTGGTGGGAAACGTAGCGGGCCGGCCCCGCCCCTATTGCCGCCCTTCCTCTTGCACTTCGAAGATGTCGGCCCATTCGATGACGAGGCCGGGCAGGGTGCTGGAGTGCATCGGGCCGGGTTCGAGGTAGTTGCCGCGTACCTGGTACCGGCCGTCGGCATCGAGGGTGTAGGCGATGATGACTTGTTCAGCCGGAAAGGCAATCCAGTATTCGGCCACGCCGTTTTCGGCGTACAGCTCGAACTTCGTGCGGGTGTCGTGGACAAGCGAGGAGGGCGACACGATTTCGATGAGCCAGTCGGGGGCACCGACGCAGCCGCGCTTGTCGCGCTTGCTCAGGTCGCAGAGTACCGTGAGGTCGGGCTGCACCACGGTCTTGACTTGGGCATCGCCGTTGCCGGTGCTGCGGGTGAGGCGCACGTCGAAGGGGGCGGAATAAACCCGGCAGGGCTGGTTTTGCAAGTGTTGCCAAATGCGGCCGTGCAAATTGCTTGACACCTCTTGATGTTCGGCGCTCGGGCCCGCCATCTTGCGCAAAATGCGCCCCTTGATGAGTTCTACGTATTCGGTGAAGCGCCACGCCAGGTAGTCGGCGTAGGTGTACGAGCCGTTGGGGTCGAGTTGCGAGATATCGGTGATGGGGGCCATCCGGGTGGGGTTTTTCACAAAAATAAGCACCCAATGCCGCAACTGCCCCGCTGCCGCCACCGGCCGCGCAGCACGCGTTTCGCCGCTGCGTGGCCGCCGCTCCGCTCCCCATCGGCCACGCAATGCGCCCGGCTCGCCGGCACCGCCGCCCGCGTGGCGCGGCGCGGCCCTCTTATCTTCGTGCTGCGTTACGCCCGGCGGCTGCACCGGTGGCCGGTCATCTCCTTCTTCCCCATTTTTCCAATGGCAAAAATTAAAGTCGCCATCAACGGCTTCGGCCGCATTGGCCGCCTCACTTTTAAGGCGCTGCTGCAGCGCGACAACGTGGAGGTCGTCGCCATCAACGACCTGACCGACAACAAGACCCTGGCCCACTTGCTCAAGTACGACTCGGTGCACGGCCGCTTCGACGGCACGGTGAGCTACGACGACGAGAGCCTGACCGTGAACGGCATCCGCATTGCGGCCCTCGCCGAGCGCGACCCCAAGCTGCTGCCCTGGGGCAAGATGGGCGTGGACGTGGTGCTCGAAAGCACCGGCCGCTTCGTGGACGAGGCCGGCGCCGGCCAGCACCTCACCGCGGGCTGCAAAAAAGTTGTCATCTCGGCCCCCGCCACCGGCAACATCCCCACCGTGGTGCTGGGCGTGAACGAGGACATCCTCACCGGGGCCGAAACCATCCTCAGCAACGCGAGCTGCACTACCAACTGCCTGGCACCCATGGCCAAAGTGCTCGATGATGCCTTCGGTATTGAG
>JANYFQ010000491.1 GCA_025362615.1 Hymenobacter sp.
GCAGCTTTGGCCGTGCGCCTTAAATATCCCCCCCCCCGCTATATAATTGCAGCAGTAAGGCGAGCGAGAAGTAGACGAGGTTCTTCATGGCAAAAAGGTTGGGGGTTGGTGAGTAGGTGCGACAATATTACAACTGCGGCCCCGGATTTCAACATTATTTTTTTGGTAAGCAACCCACCCCCCGCCGCAGTTGCGCCAGCGCCCAGGCGTGGGGTTTTCGGGCCGTCGTGCCGGTGCGCGTTCCCGCCCTGCCCGGCCAGCGCCGGCCCCGCCCGAAACGCCCGCAAACAATGCCCCGTATGCCCGGTTCCGCCAGCCCAACCAATACCCCAACCAAAACCAAAAAATGCAAACCTGGAACGACGTTCTCCGCCTTGCCGCCCACCCCGCCGCCGCCCCGCGCCGCGTCGAAAAAACCCCCGCCGAGTGGCGGGCGCAGCTCACGCCCGAGCAGTTCCACGTCACCCGCGAACACGGCACCGAACGTGCCTTCACCGGCGAATACTGCGAGGCCCACGAAGCGGGCTTGTATGCTTGCGCGTGCTGCGGCACACCGCTTTACGACTCCAGCACCAAGTTCGAGAGTGGCACCGGCTGGCCCAGCTTCACCCAGCCCGTGGAGGAAGCGGCCGTGCGCTACCACAAAGACACGAGCTACGGCATGACCCGCATCGAAGTCCTCTGCAACGTCTGCGATGCCCACCAGGGCCACGTTTTCCCGGATGGGCCGGCCCCGAGCGGGCTGCGGCTGTGCATCAACTCGGCCAGTATTAAGCTGGTGGGGTAGGAGAGCAGGGCGTTGTGCTACCAAAACGCCGTAATTTTGGGCCATGAAAACACTTGTATTAGCAGCCGCGGCCCTGGCCCTGGCCGCGCCCCAGGCCCAGGCCCAAACCGCCCACCGTGCCCACCCGGCCCCGGCGGCCCCTACGGCTTCTCCCACGGCGGCCGCTCGCCCAACCGCCAACCCGGCCTTCCGGCAAACCGGCATTTTGTGGCAACGCGCCGCCGGGGCCACGGCCTGGATTGATTCGGCGCGTTATACGTACAGCCGCTTCACGGCCACCAACCTGCCCCGCCTCGAGCTGCGCGAGAAAGCCGCCACGCGCGGGGCCGCCCTGGCTGCCTTCCGGCAGGCACGCTACCAGTACAACGCCGCCGGTAGCCGCCTCACCGACTCTACCATCACCTACACCGCCGGGGTGCCCAATGCTTACCCCTCGTCGGTACGCACTTTCGCCTACAACCCCCAAGGCCGCCTGACTGAGGAAATCCTCTACGTCCGCTCCGCCGGTGTCTTGCGGGCCTTTTACCGCGACACCTACACCTACAACGCCCAGGGGCAGAACACCCGCATTCTCTACGAGTACAACCTCTCGTCCACAGGCATCAATTGGCTCTACGATTCGCAGTACCTCATCACCTACAACGCCCAGGGCCGGCCGGTGCAGGAAGACCTCGACGTGGCCGATGTCAGCGGCATGGCCTTCACGCCTTTTGGCCGTACCGCGTTTGCCTACAACCCCGCCGGCCTGCTGCTCACCGTCACCGACCTCGGCTACGATGCCACCACCAGCGCCTACAACAACCAGTTTCGTAGCACCTACGCCTACAACGCCGCCAGCCTGCTGAGTACGCTCACCGTCGAGCGCTACGTCGCCAGCGCCTGGGCACCCTACCAAACCTACACCGAAACCTACGACGCCGACAACAACCTGACCGCCGAAGTCTCGCAGCTCTACAAAAACGGCACCTTCGTGAACGACACCCGCAACCTCTACACCTACCAGCGCATCCTGGCCACCACCCCCGCCAACGCCCGCCACGCCAACCTCGTGGCCCTGCCCAACCCCGCCGCTGCCGGCACCGCCGCCGCCCTGCGCTACGAGCTGCCCACGGCCGCGCCCGTTGCCGCCAGGGTGTTCGATGCCGCCGGCCGCGTGGTGGCCACCGTGCCCGCCTCGTCTGCTATTCAGGCCGCCGGCCCGCACACCCTGGCCCTGCCCGCCCTCGCCACCCCCGGCCTCTACCTGGTGCGCTTGAGCGCCGGGGCGCAAAGCCAAACCGTGCGTTTGGCGGTGGAGTAGGTGTTTCTTGTTTCTTGTTTCTGAACAGGGCCGTTGAAATTGTTTGAATTGAAAGCCGGCTCTTGAACTTGTCTATCCAG
>JANYFQ010000521.1 GCA_025362615.1 Hymenobacter sp.
TGATTATTGGTTTTTAATCGTCCAAAACCCAAGCACCAACCACCCTACAAAGTCAAATGGCCGTTCAGCCACTCGGGGTCCAGGGTGGCACCTAGTTTTTTGTAGAAGTTGATGGCCAGCTCGTTCCACTCCAGCACTTGCCATTTCAGGCGTTTGGCTCCGGTGGCGCGGGCCTCCTGCACCACGGCTTCGAAGAGTTGCTGGCCGTGGCCGCCGCGCCGGGCGGCTTCGGTCACCACCAAGTCTTCGAGGTAGAGCATCCGGCCTTTCCAGGTGGAGTAGGCGGTGTAGAAAAGCGCCAGGCCGAGGAGGGTGCCGCCCGCGTCTTCGAGCACGAAGAAGCTAAAAATCGGGGTCGGCCCGAAGCCGTCGCGCTCCATGTCGGCCAGCGTGTTGGTCACGGCATCGGGGGCACGCTCGTAGGTGGCCAGTTCCTGGATGAGGGCCAGCACCTGGGGCAAATCGGCGGTTACGCCACGGCGAAGGGTCGTCATTTAACATTTAACATTTAACATTTGTCATTTAACATTTAACACTCAACAGCAATCCGTTAAAGCAACCATCAGTCCATTACAAGTCTGCCGCACTCCTGTTAAATGTTGAATGATAAATGTTAAATGAAATCTACATCTGCGGCTGCATCTTTTTGATGTCTTCGGTGGCGTTGGGGGCCGTGAGTTCGCGGTAAGCGTCGGGCTGCCTGACGTTCTTTTTGGTCGAGTCGGGGGCGGCGGGCAGCGGCGGCAGCGGGGCGGTGGCCACGTCTTCGTCGGCTTCGGTAGCCGAAGGGCCGCAAGCCGTGAGCGAAAGCGAAGACAACGCAACGGCCAGCAGGCCAACCAGGAACAACGGTTTTTTCATGTGAGGGGTAAAGCGGTTTCGGGCCGCAAGTTACGACGGGGGCGGGGTTTGTGGCGCTCCGAAACGGCTCAAGGTGCTGCGCTTGCCGCGTCAATCACCTGCTGCAAGCGGCCCAGCACGGGCGGCAAATCGGCCAGCGCGTAGCGGGTTTCGTCAATGAGAATTTCCTGGCCCACGAGCTTGAGAAAACGCCACTCGACCCCCGTAGTGGAGCAGCCGTAGAGGACCGGAACGGGGGTTTGGTCGGCTTCATTGAGCCGGCGGGCACCCAGCAGTTGGGCCGCGCACTGCACCGTGCCGTGTTCCAAATCTTGCTTTTTTGCCTCGGTGATGCAAAAAATCGGGGCCGTCACAAAATCCTGGATGCGGCTGAAGGAAAAGATGAAATCGCACTCACCTTTCAAGCCGTTCAACTCGTCCACGTCCAGGTTCATGCCCGAATAAATGGCGAAACGGTGCTGGTTGCGGTTGCTGAGTTCGAGCAGCAGCGGCGTGACGAGCCGCTCGGAACGCGATTTCTCGCTGTTGAACCCCAACTCCTGCCCCAGCCGCAAGGTTTCGCGCAACCACGCGCTCGGCTCGATTCTGGCCACCGCCGGAAACAGCGCCTCGGCCCGGAAACGGATGCCGAAGCGGCGCTTGAGTTCGGACGAGGTGAAGTCGCTGTAAGCCATGCGTCAAAGTTACGGCGGGCGACACGCGCTTGCCCGTGCGCCGTGCGCTACGGGCAAGCGCCGTCGCACCTTATATTTGACCGATGTCTGACGACCTCAAACACAAAGCGGACCAACCGCCTACCAACGACGATACCCAACTCGTCACGTTTTCGATGGAAATCGAAGGCCATTGGGTAGTGGTAGAAGGCGTACCCGCCCGCATAGATGCCCTCACCGGCGAACGGTTTTTCGACCTGGCCACGGTGGACAAAATCCAGCAACTCGTGCGCCAGCAGCAGCCCGTGCGCTACGAGCAAACGCCGGTGTTTCGGTTTGCGGCATGAGCGGCAATCCCGTCCCAGCCGCGAAGCGGCGCTATGTTGGTAGCCCCGTCAGTGCCCGACAAATCCCAGCCGCGAAGCGGCGAAACCTCCCACCTCGACCTCAATCACTCCGCCTCATCAAGCAAAAAACGCGGGTCGTATTCCACTCCAAACAAGTCAAGCAGCCGCTGATATTCCTCCCGAAACGTGCGGGTAGCGTGGTGGCGTTGTTGGTCGAGGATGTAGCGCACCACTTGGGCTAAATGCGAGGCCGAATACGAAAAAGCGCCGTAGCCGCGCTGCCAGGCGAAGCGCCCCGGCAGCCAGCGTTGCTCGTTGATAAAGCGAGAAGAATTGGATTTGATGTCGCGCACCAAATCAGCCAACGCCATTTCGGGCCGCAACCCGACGAGTATGTGCAAATGGTCGGGCATCCCGTTCACGGCCAGCACCTTTTGGCCTTTGTTGGCGATGATGCCCGCCACGTATTTGTTCAGTTCTTCCTGCCGGTGCGACGGGATGAGGCCCGTGCGGCCCGCCACAGCAAATACTACCTGCACATGGAGTTGGGAGAAAGTACCGGCCATGTGTGCGGGGTTTGCGGGGAGGTTTCGCCGCTTCGCGGCTGGGGGTTTCGGGGAGGCGTAAAGCTACCAACATAGCGCCGCTTCGCGGCTGGGACGGGGTCGTTTCGCAGGATAGATGCACCTTACCAGCCGGACAAAGCCTTTTCCAGCCGAATGCGAAACATAGCCATTGAGGCCAAGTCTTCCGGCGTGTTGTCTTTCCGGGCCAATGCGTCTTTCAATTGAAACAAGTTGCTCCAATCTTCTCCGCCCTGCGCCCAAATGAAATCAAAAAGCTGGTACGCTAACTCCGTTTTGGTTGGCGTAAGCTTCAAACTACAACTGAGGCAATAAAACCCTCCTGGCCTTTCGTCGGGGAA
>JANYFQ010000557.1 GCA_025362615.1 Hymenobacter sp.
CAGAAAAAGCCGCCCGCACCGCCTACAGCAAAAACGATTTTCTAAACAGCTTCAAAAGCAACAACAAAAAACGAACAACTCAAAAAAGAATGGTCGAAATCGAAAACCTCAGCAAGCTTTACGGCACCCAACGGGCCGTCGATAACATCAGCTTTGCGGCGGGGCGGGGCGAAATCGTGGGCTTCCTCGGGCCCAACGGCGCGGGCAAAAGCACGACCATGAAAATAGCCACCGGCTACCTGCCGCCCAGTGCCGGCACCGTGCGCGTGGCCGGGCACGACGTGGTAGCCGACAGCCTCGCCGTGCGCCGTTGCGTCGGCTACCTGCCCGAACACAACCCGCTGTACCTGGATATGTACGTCCATGAGTACCTTGAATTTATTGGGTCGGTACACGGGTTGCGGGGCGGGGCGCTGCGGCAGCGCGTGGCGGCGCTGGTGGGGCGTGTGGGCCTGAGCCGCGAACAAAACAAGCAAATCGGGGCCCTTAGCAAGGGCTACCGGCAGCGCGTGGGCCTGGCCCAGGCACTGTTGCACGACCCCGAAGTGCTTATTCTGGACGAGCCCACGACGGGCCTCGACCCCAACCAAATTCAGGAAATCCGGGAGTTGATACGCGAAGTAGGGGAGAATAAGACGGTGATTTTCAGTACGCATATTCTGCCCGAAGTCACGGCTCTCTGCACCCGCGTCCTCATCATCAGCCGGGGCCGTTTGGTGGCCGACAGCCCGGTGGCCGAGCTAGCCGTCCGCGCCGCCGGCGAAACCATCGTCCGGGCCGAATTTGAAGGCCCTGCCGACATGGCAGCCCTCGCGGCGCTGCCGCACGTTCACGACGTAACCCGCGAAGCATCGGGCGCTTACGTCGTTCGCAGCCCCGCCGGGCGCGACTTGCGCGGGTCCATCTCGCGCCTCGCCGCCGAGCGCGGCTGGGTGCTGCTGGGTCTGCGGCAGGAGCAGCAGAGCCTGGAGGAAGTTTTTGGCGAATTGACGCGGAGTTAGGATTTTAGTGCTTAGGGACTTAGGTATTTAGAAAATTGGTTTTTTTTCTCAGCCCCTCATTCCTAAGTTCTCACTCCTAAGCCATTAAGCTCTAAGCCCCTAACACCTAAGTTCCTAACTCCATGCTTACCATCCTTCGAAAAGAATTTAACGCTTTCCTCAACTCGCCCATTGCCTACGTGGTATTGGGCGTGTTTTTGGTGGCGACGGGGTTGGTTGTCTGGGTGTTCCCGGACAGCAGCGTGCTGGAATACGGCTATGCCGACTTGCAAACCCTGTTTGCGCTGGCTCCGTGGATATTCCTGTTCCTGATTCCGGCACTCACCATGCGCTCGTTTGCGGAGGAGAAGAAGGCCGGCACCATCGAGCTGCTGCTGACGCGACCGCTGACGGACGGTCAAATAATTGGCGGTAAGTACCTGGCTTGCTTTTTATTGGCGTTGCTGGCACTGGTGCCGACGCTGCTCTACTACGGTTCGGTTTACCAACTGGGCGCACCGGTGGGCAACATTGATTCGGCGGCTACGGCGGGCTCTTACATTGGGCTGGCGCTGCTGGCGGCGGTGTTTGCGGCCATCGGCATCCTGGCCTCGGCCCTGACGCGCGACCAGATTATTGCCTTTCTGGGGGCTGTGGTGGGCTGTTTTGTGGTGTACGCCGGCTTCGATTCGCTGGCCTCGGTGCTGGACGGTAGCGCCGCCTACTACGTGGGCCAACTGGGCATTGCCGCCCACTACCGCGACCTGAGCAAGGGCCTGATAGACAGCCGCGATTTGGTTTATTTTTCCAGCGTAACCGCCGGGGCGCTGGGGGCTACGCGGCTGGTGCTGCAAAGCCGGAACTGGTAGGGTTTTTTAGCTTTTAGCCAGCGACTCATCGCTGTTAGCTTTTGACTGTTTTTGGGATTGGCCTGGCCAATTTTTTATAGTTTAGGAATTACGTGGACAACCAAGAATCAACAACTCAAGCATTGTCAGCCGCCGGCGAGCCGCCGCTGCCTGTCGTCGGCCGCAAGCGCCGCGACGTGTTGCGGTTTGCCGCCTTGCTGGGCCTGCTGCTGCTCTGCAACGGCGTGGCGCAACGGTTCTTTTTTCGCCTGGATTTGACGCAGGAGAAGCGCTACACGATGGCCGCCGCCACCAAAAACCTGCTGCTCGGCCTGCAGCAGCCCGTAACGGTAACGGTCTACCTGACCGGCGATTTCCCGCCCCGATTCCGGCGGCTGGAGCAGGGCGTGCGCGAAACGCTGAATGAGTTTAAGGTTTACGGCGGGGCCAACCTGAACTTCATTTTCATTGACCCCAGCGCGGCCGGCACCGAGGCCGGACGCAACCAGTTTTACGCCACGCTCTTCAAAAAAGGGCTGAAACCGACCAACCTCGGGACCACCGAAAACGGCAAGCGGGTCGAGAAAATCGTGTTTCCGTGGGCCGTAGTCAGCGCCGGCGGGCGCGACAAAAACGTGCTGCTGCTGCGGGGCAGCCAAACCGTTGCGCCCGAAGAGCGCCTCAACCAGAGCATCGCAGGGCTGGAATACGCACTGGCCAGCACCATCCGCACGCTGCTGCCCGGTGCCCGCCCCAGCATTGGCGTGGTGCAGGGGCACGGCGAGCTGACCAACGCCGAAGCCGGGGATATTCTGGGGGCCTGGCAGCAGCAATACAACGTGTTTCGCGTCAATCTGAGCCAGGTGCAGGACCTGAGCGCCCTCCAGGCCATCGTGGTGGCGCAGCCCAAAATGCCGTACTCGGAGGCCGAAAAATTCAAGCTCGACCAGTTCATCACCCAGGGCGGGCGGGCCCTGTTTTTCGTGGATGCCCTGCGCGTTGACCTCGACAGCGTGAGCCGCAACGGGGCGGCCCTGGCCACGCCCTACGCCCTCAACCTCGACGATTTATTTTTCAAGTACGGCCTGCGGCTCAACCAAAACCTGCTGCTCGACCTCAACTCGGGCCAAATCCCGCTCGTGACGGGCATGGACGGCAACAAGCCCAAAATCGAGCCGATGCCGTGGCAGCTCTACCCGCTCATCAACCGGTTTGCCCCGCACCCCATCACCCGCAACCTGGACGCGGTGTACCTCAAATTTGCCGGTAGCCTGGATACGGTGCAGGCCGTCGGCATCCGCAAAACGGCCCTCTTCAGCACCTCGCGCTACACCCGGACGCTGCCCGCGCCGGTGCCCATCAACTTCAACGATGCCCGGCTGCCGCCCAACCCCAAGCTCTACCAAAAAGGCTACCAGCCGGTTGCGTACTTATTAGAAGGCCAGTTTCGGTCGTTGTTTGCCAACCGCGCCCAGCCCGGCACCCTGCGCTACCAGCCCGAGCGCGACCCGCTGGCCCGGCCCAGCAAAATCGTGGTTGTGGCCGACGGCGACTTCATCCGCTCCGACCTCGACCCCAAAACCGGCCGCCCGCTGCGCCTGGGCTACGACCGCCTCGCCAACACCGAGTTTGCCAACCGCGAACTCGTCCTCAACGCCACCGATTACCTGCTCGACCAAACCGGCCTCATCGCCGTGCGTGGCAAGCAAATCACGCTCCGGCCGCTCGACAAAGTGAAACTTGCGGCCCCGCACCTGCCCTGGCAGCTCCTCAACGTGGGCCTGCCGCTGGGGTTGCTGGCGCTGTTCGGGGCCGGGCGGGCGTGGCGGCGCAAGCGGCGTTACGCTCGGTTTTGAAAAACTTAACCGGCTGATTGAGCGCACCTAAAAACAATTTTCGCTCCTCGGGAATTTTACGGCCTGGTTCTTGTTAATGCTGCCGTGAAAGATAAGTTATTTTAAGGTGTTTTGGTATGGAAAGCTCCCGGTCATTGGCCGGGAGCTTTTTTATTGGTGCCAGTGGTAGTGGCGAAAAAGCCACGGTTTGCTAGCTACTGCGATGGCCGCACCGGCTTGCTGTTGATGGAGCCAATTTTCGGCTGAATTTGGATAATAAACCGCTTGTTGAGGTCCTCCTGCGCGTCGCGGTAGCGGTTGACGCCCCCGAAGCCGCTGCCGGCCGGCACCACTTCGTAGCGGGGCGCGGGGAAGGCGATGCCAGCCTCCCGCCAGAGCTGAAACACTGCCAGCGCCCGCAGGTAGCTGAGCTGCCGGGTGCTCACCCCGTCGTTGTTGAGGGGCGTGTTATAGGAGTACGTGCCGTTGGCCAGCCGCGTGTTGTAGCGGGCCGTGCGGCCCTCAATCACCACCAGGTACTGGGTGCTGTCGGCTTGGTTGAGGGAGCTTAGCTGCCGGACCAGAAAGCGCCCGGCCTGCACCAGGCGGGGTTTGTATTCGGGCTTGAGGATGGGGCTGTTGGAGTCGAACGTAACGTCAAAGCTCAGTTCATAGCGCTTGAAATCTTTGTTGTAAATGAAGTAGCGCGGGTCTTCCAACTTTTTCAGGGCTTCTTTTATTTCATCCAGCTTTTTCTTCTCTTTGAGCTGCACGTTCAGTTGGGTGTTGGCCCGCTCCAGGTTGGCCTGCTTGTCGCGAAACAGCTTATAGCTCAATACAAACAGCACCAGCATCGTCAGAAACAGCGCCGTCATCAGGTCCACGTAGCTGGGCCAGAAAAAATCCTTGCTCTGCTTCATCGGGCAGTAGGCTTGTTGCCGGCTCCAAACACCCGCTGGTACCATTTCGGCTCGGTCAGCTTTTCGAGCACGGCGTTGGTGCGGGTTATCTGGGTGAGCAGCTCGCGCTGCACCTGCTCGTCGCGCTCGATGCGGGCTTGCAGGGCGGCGAGGGCGGCGGCGCTGCGCTTGGCTTGTTCTTCCTGCAACTTATTCATGTTCAGCTGCTGGGCCGGGAGTTGCTGAAAAGGGGAGAGGTATTCAGTGATTTTTTGGTATATGTTGTTTTCGTTTAGGCGCTGGAAGTGTGCGCTCCATTCAGCGTGGGCGGCGGCGGCTTCCTGGTCCAGTTGGTTGCGCTTCAATTCCAACACCAGACGCATTTTGCTGGCATCCTCGCTCAACGCCTGCGTCACGCCTTGGCTAATCTGGTCGAGCAAGCCATTGTAGTTGCGAAAAAAATCGGCCTGTTGCCCAATGCTTTGTTGATGCTGTTGTAAATAGCCCGGTACTGCATTGAGTGCTTTCTCAACATCGGTCATGCGGTTGAGCAAGGCGGTAATGGTGGTTGCCGTTTCGGCGCCTTTGCTCACGGCCACGTTCAGGGCCTGCTGGTAGCCAAGGAATTTCTCGAACGAGGCCGCGCTTTCGTCCACCCGGTCGAACACCTTGATGGTGGCGTTGGCAAGCTGGGTGTAGCCGATGGTTTGCAGCTTTTCGAGAAAATCTTTCTGGATGGTGATGTTGGCCGTGATGGCGCCGATGAGCGGCGTGAACTCCGCAATTTTGGAGAAAAAATCAACCTGAATTTTAGAGAAGAAATCCTGATTAAAAGTGTCAAGCACGGCCTTCAGACTGCTCATGCTCTGCTGCATATCGGAGTTGAGCTTGGGCAGCAGCGTTTTTTGCAGGAAGTTGTAGTAGGCGTTTTTGAGCCGGTCGCGGGTGGCGCGGGCGGCTTTGAGCTGATGATTGCCAAGCAGGGTGAAGGCCAGCCCGAAAATGCTGCCCACCATCGCAATCAGTACCCCGCCCAGAAAATCGGTTACGTCGTGGTTATCAAACCCCGCACTGTTGCTGCCGAATGGATTGACCAGCGCCAGCAGGCCCAGAATTGCCCCGCCAAACGTGCCCAGCAGCCCCAGATACAGTGGCGTAGAAATCTGGGCCTGAATTTCCTCGTCCAGCAAATCGGCTTCGCGCTCCGAGATGTCGCGCAGGGTGTCGAAGTCGGCCGCCGCACCCTTGTTGGCTTGCAGGTAGTCGTTGGTATCGTGGAGGATTTGGGTGAACTGCGGACTGACGCGGGCCGCCGCCACGGCATCGTAGCCATCGGCCGGCTGCACCGACAACGATTCCTTGGCCGGGTACAGGGCCGTGACCTGACCGATAAGCCGGCTGTTTTTGAGGTAAACCAAAAACTGCCAGGCAATCAGCCCGACGATAATCCCGATTTCGAGGTATTGCAGCATCCGGTCAGGATTGGGGGAGTAAATTTTTAGCGCACAAGCAATTGAGCGGGTCGGATGACCTCCCAGCCGTCGTACTGCCGCCGCAGCTGGCCGGCTTCGGCGGCGGTGACGGACGCAATTTTTCCGGCCGGCAGCGTAAAGTCAAAGTAGTCGCGCAGCTGCTCCAGCCCGTCGCCGATAAGCTTGGCCTGGTTCACGTAGGGGTTGAGGATGAACGTGGCGCGGTCGGGTATTCGTAAATCCACCGTGAGCATGATGGGCAGTTGGGGCAGTGCGTCGGTTACGACCTTGCGCTCCTCAATGAAGCCGCCTTCCTGCGCCGGGGCATAGCGAAAAAACAGGGTGGGCAACGGTGCCATCGCCGCATCGTTCGGGTGGTACGGAGGGTCGAATGGTGCATTAACGGGGGCTCGGTTGGCACCTCTTTTTGGCGGCCGGTTGTCGCGCGTCCTGGTCGGGCGCTCCTCGTCGGGCGACGTGCTTTCCAGCTCATTTATTCTGGATAGAAGCCTTGCGTTGTGTTTTTCAGACTCTTGAAATTTCGTTTTGTAACGCTGGTATCTTCTGTAAAACGGGTTGCTGTCGTCTGCCTCGAATGAAGCGTAGGTTTTGTTCTCCACTGGTTCGACCGTTGGCTGCCGCAGTTTCCATAGCAGCGTCGCCGCAATTGCCCCCAGAATGAAACTCAGGAGGCCCACCACCACCGGATTTTTTGGGGTTTCTTTGGTCGCCTCCCGCTCAACGACCCGGGAGCTGCTGGCAGCCGCTCGGCCTGGCTTGACGCGGTTATGTTTTTCTGCGGTGTCAATCCCAGTCGCCTGAATGTTGTCTTGAAAGCGGGTGGTGGTAGGGCCATTTTCAGGTGGAGGGCCTTGAGCCAGGGCGAACGGACCAGCACCTACGACCAGTAGTGCAAAAAGAAGCAGATGTTTCATAGCTGTAAGCATTTAAGCTAGAATGTTGGAAGCATTGTGCAACTCACGCGACAGCTCGTAGAGCGCGTGCTTGAGCGGCAGGAAAAACAGCGTTTCGGGGATGGTTTCGCCGGGCGGGAGTGAATCGGCGTAGCGTTGGCGGCTCAGGTTGAAGGAGTCGGCCAGGCTGTGTTCGAGGGCGGCGCGGACGGCACCGGGCGGGTTTTTGATGCCCAGGCTGGCTTGCAGACGGACTAGCTCGGGGTCGGTTAGGAGCAGGTTGAGGCAGTGGCGGACGTTGGCCAGCACGGCGTTTTTTACTTCTTCGGTTACCTCGCTGGGGTGCAGGGGGCGCAGCTCGTCGGCGCTGGCCTGGCCGGTGCCGATGGGCTGCACGATGGGCGGCGCTTCGGCGGTGCTGTCGGCGTCGAGGCCGGTGGCCAGCACGCCGCCGTTGGCGGTGGTTTGCTTGGGGTCGTCGGCCAGGATGATTTTGAAGTTTTCGGGCACCGGCGCTTCCATCACCTGGCCCAGGATGTGGCGGGCTACCTGCTCGAGCGGGCGCAGGCTGCTGCCGGGGCTGAGCAAACGCAGGTAGAGACTGCCGCGCCCGGTGAAGCACAGGTAGCGCGGCGGGGCCAGCTCCCGCAGCTTCGCCACCTGCCCCAGGTGGTAAACCAGCGCCCCAAAGTGCAGGTAAAACAGCACCCGCAGGTGCTGGGCATGAAGCAGGCGCTCGGCAAACTGGAAGTCCCGCTCGTAATTGAACAGCAGACTGGCTACTTCCTCGGAGCCAAACTGCGGGTTGGCCAGCACCACATTGAGGCAGCGGCGGGCCACGGCGGCGGTTGATGGCAGCGGGTTGGCGGCGATGCTGTCGAGGCCGAAGCGCACGAGGCCGTTGTCTTTGCTGCCGCGCACGTCGGCCGCGCCGTCGCCCCATAAGTCGTTGCCGGCGAAGCGGAACGAGGTGCTGAACACCGGCCGGTGCTTGCGCAGCTGGCCAGCGGCGGCGGCCGGGTCGGCGTAAAACAGCACGTCGCTGGTGCCACCGCCGATGTCCACGAAAGCCGCATTTTCGCCCGGCCCCGGCGTGACGATGCCGCGCCGGGTGAGGAAAAAGTACGGGGCCGACGACTCGGGCAGGTAAGTGGTATCGCGCGAAGTCCGAAACAGCTCCTGAAACAGCGTGTCCCACTCGCGCTGATACAGCCCGCGGCTGAACTCCGAGAAGCTCAGCGGCGCAAACCACACCACCTGGGTGGCATCGAGCCGCCCGCCGTTCAGGACCGCTTTGTATTTGAACAGCAGCAGCATTTCGCGGAAGAACATCCGCACCCGGTGGCGGGCGGCCTCGCTGGTTTCGCCCCATTTCAGGTTGGTGTGGTACGACTCGTTGGTTTGCTCTTCGGTGTTGATGCCGAAGCCCACGTTCACGTTGGCCAGCAGCTGGGGCGGCTCCACGGTGAAGCCAGCGGCCTCGCTGGTGGCGGTGCGGATGGGGAACTGGTAGGGCGAGCCGCCCGCGCCCAGCAGCGGCGGCACAAACTCGCGCTGCTGGTATACCCTCCAGCGTTTAAGTTGGATATTACGGGCACCATCATCCTCTATCCCACTGAACAGTCGCTCATAATGAGTGCGCTCCGGTTGGTCGACAGGTTTTTTGAGCAAAGCCACCGGCGAGTCTTCCGGCCCGAAGCTCAACGATTGGGGCGGCTGACCAGGCGCGTCGTGGTAGGCCACGTGGGTGTTGGTGGTGCCGAAGTCGATGGCGAAGCGGAACTCCTTGGTGCCCTGGCGCACCTCGCGCCACTTGGGCACCACCAGGCCCCGCCCGGCGGCCGGCGCGGGACTGAGAATCTCCACATAATCGAAATGGGTGCCGCGCACTTCGTAGTAGGTGCTGCCCTCGTCGCTGCTGGTTTTCAGGGTGCGGCGGTAGGGGGTGGCGCTCTGCTCGGTGCCGGTTTCGGTGAGGGCGCGGCCGTTCACGCCAAAGCGCAGCTCGATGTTTTTGTTCAGCATACCTACATCAAGGATGTTGGCATCGAGGAGCATCACCTTGTAGAAGTCGTTGTACTGCGGCGCGTCCAGGATTTTGACGAACGGAAACACCGACAAGGCCACGTTGGTCACCAGCAGGCGGCCCAGGCCTTCGGTGCGCGGGTTGGGGTAGTAGGCCCGCTCGTAGTCCACGAAATCGGCCCCGCCAGCCGGGCCTACCGGCACCCGCAGGCGCACCCGTACGCAGGCCGGGTCCAGCTCCACGCTGAGCTGGGCGGCCAGGTCGGCCTGGGTGAAGTAGTCGAAATACAGCGGCTTCACGGGCAGCAGCGGCCAGCAGGTGGGCCGGTAGCCGGGCGCGATGCGCACCTGCCCGGTCTCGAAGCGGGCCGCGTCCACTTCGTAGGGCACGGTGAGGAGGGTGTCTTCCAGCAGGTCGCCCACCGTGAGGTAAGGGTAGGGCAGTTCGGGGCCGGGCAGCAGGCGGTCGGCCAGCGGGCGCGGGTCGGTGGGCGGCACGGCCGCGCCGCTGTCGCCGAGGGGCGTTTTGTTGAAATACAGCTTGCCGGGGGCTTGCAGGCCGGGGCGCAGCACCAGCGGCAGCGGCCCGGTCGGCGCGGGCTGCCGGGTGGGCTGAATGATGAAGTCGGAGGAGCGCACCACGCTTTCGTCGGGGCGCACCCGCACCAGCACCCCGGCCACGGCCACCGGGTTGCCGCCGCGGTCGGTCAGGGTGGGGTAGTCAGTAAGCTGGGCGGTGCCGGCCAGGCGGCGGGCGGTCAGCTGGTCCTGGTCGAGGGCGTCGCGCACGGCCGGGGCGAGGCGGGCCAGGGCCGGGTCGGCCACAAATTGCTGGTACACGAAATCCTGAAACGCCTGCTCACGCTGGGCCAGGGCCACGTAGCGGCCATCGAAATAATGGCCGCCGCCCTGGGGCCGCTGCACGGCCAGCGGCCGGGGCGCGGGGGCCGGAAAAAATAGCGTCAGCGGCGAGGTGCCGCCCAGCAGCTGCGGCGGGTCGGTGGGCGTGGCACCGGGGAAATACAGCAAGTGCAGCTCGCTCATGTTCCGAAACCGCTCGTCGTTCAAATACAGGTTCAGCACCTGGGCAAGGGGGCGAGTGGCGGGGTCGGCTTCCAGGCGGGCCACTTCTGTCACGCGGTTCCAGGGGCGGGCCTCCAGGCGCTGGCCGGGCTGGCGGCGCTGGTAGTAGTTGAAGGTCAGTTCCCACAAATCCCAAAACTGCCCCACCAGCCGGTGATGCACCGAATCAGGCTGCTGCACTCCGGCCGGACTGCTCACGAAAGCCAGCGCCGTTTCCACGAGGTGCATCCGGGCAAAGGGCGTGGGCAGGGCCACGGCCACCTGCGCGGCGCGGGCGCCCTCGGGGTCGAGGATGCCGCCGGGGCCTTCGATTTCGTTTCGGCCGATTTTGCTGGTGCGGCCCCAGCCCTCGTGGGTGGTGGGGCCGGTGCGGTGCAGGCGCAGGATTTTGGGCATGGTTGGTTTTAGCTGTTGGCTGGATTGACGACCTGGGTTAGCTGATGCTTCGACCTGACGATAACCCCACCCCCTAGCCCCCTCCCCGTTG
>JANYFQ010000601.1 GCA_025362615.1 Hymenobacter sp.
GGGCATTATCGGACCCTGGGTAGGCTCCGCTGCGCTGCGCCAACCCAGGGCTGTGCTCTTGAACCCCTTCGGGGTTCGGGGCACCGCGTAACAGCAAGTATGAATTATGAATTGGGATGCTCTCAGCCCTTTCACCCGCTGCCTTTCGATTTCTTCGGCTACCACCACCCTCACACCAAAAAATAATTCATAACTCATAATTCATAATTAAAACCCCTTCCCATGTGGGAACACCAAAGCATCTTTCGGGTGCAAGCCCAGCTCTTCGCCGACGGCGTGTTTAACCTCCTCGACCGGGGGCTGCGGCCGGAGGTTTTTTTGCTCGGGCTGGCCTCGGCCAAAGAAACCGACGACCCCGCCGCCGTGGTGCTCGAACCGGCTACCGTGCGCTACGTGCCCCAGGAGTTTGCCGGCATCAAGGAGCGGGCCGCGGCCCTGGAGGCCGACGCCGGGCCGCGCGGCAACGTCTATCACCTGCACCCCAACGACCACGACCGCTACGAAAAGCAGCACTGGGCCGAGCTGGTGTGCCGGGCCACCGAAAGCACGCTGCGCGAAATCGGGGAGCAGCGGCAGGACAACCGCCGCTCGTTCTGCTCGACACCCGTGAGCCTGCAAGGCCACCTCGTGACGGTGGTGCTGCAACTCGCTACCGACTGCTACGCCGGCTACTACGTGCTGCCCAAGGCCACCGCCGCCCGCCCCGCCAACCTGCCCCACGCGGCGGTGCTCGAGTTTCTGCACGACTGCGCCCGCGCCCTGCGCGAGGCCGACACCGCCGACAACGAGCAGCCCGTGCTCGACCGCGACTACAACGAGGTGCTGCGCTCGGCCGGCCGCCGCCTCATGCTGCGCGTGGCCCCGGCCGGCACCCAGGGCCTCTACGATGCCTGCAACGGCGTGGCCGCCCTGCGCCACGAGGGCAACGAGGGCGTGGGCACCATGCTCGTGAGCCGCCGCCAGCACCCGGCCGTGCTGCCCGTGCTGACGCTCGAAACGCCCGTGCCCCTGCGCGACCACCGCTCCATCCGCAAGCTGCTCGAACTCAGCGAGGGCGACACGTCGCTCATCTCCGATGCCTCGCACGTATTCGGCCTCGGCCAGCTCGTGCCGCCCTCCGATTCGCAGTACGAGCCGCTCGTGACGGTCCACTTCACCAACCATTACTCCTGGGAGATGAGCCACGCCGGCCACACCCTTATGCGCGTGGTGAGCAACACCCCGCGCCTGCCCCAGAGCCAGGTGGCGGCCGACAACTTTGCCCGCGCCGTGGCCCAGGTGTTTCCCGACCTCGGGGCCGACAACACCGATTATTTGTGGGATTTGGCCCGCAAGGCTTCGACCCAAACCCACGGCACCATCCTCGTCATCTCGGCCGGGGCGGCAGCCGAAGCCCGGCGCCTGACCCGGCAGTGCTTCCGGGTGGTGCCGCGCATCATGACGCCCTCGGTGCTGCGCCTCGTCACGGGCATCGACGGGGCGGTGCTCATCGAACCCAGCGGCCTCTGCCACGCCATCGGGGCTATCCTCGACGGCCTGGCCACCGAAAAAGGCGACTCGGCCCGCGGCGCCCGCTACAACGGGGCGCTGCGCTACGTGCATAGCAGCCAGTACCCCGTGCTGGCCGTGGTGGTGAGCGAAGACGGCTGGATTGATTTGTTGCCGTCGGGGTAGGCGAGCGGGGAGGGCGGACGTCCACACGCCCTCAACTGGGTTCGGTTTGCGGGGTGTGGACGTCCGCACCCCCTGAATTGGGTCCGGTTTGCGGGGGGCGGACGTCCGCACGCCCTGAACTGGGTTCGGTTTGAGGGGTGTGGACGTCCGCACGCCCCGAATGCGCTGCGGGTTGGGTTGTGCGGACGTCCGGCCTACCGGCCCGCGTACCTTTGCCGCATGATTTTCGCCCCGAAAACAGCCCTGCTGCCCGTGCTGCTGCTGTTGGCCGCCTGCCAACCCACCACCCCGCCCACTGCCGCCCTGCCCGCCGACCCGGCCCGCGCCGCCGTGCTGGCCGCCGAAACCACCCTCATCGAACGCCACGACTCGCTCATGGCCCTGGCCGGCCGCCTGCAAACCCTTAAAGAACAACTCGCTCCCCGTCCCAACGCCGCCCCCTACCTGCGCGGCCTCGCCGCCGCCGACCAGGCCATGATGACGTGGATGAACCGCTACGCCCCCGACACCACCCGCCCCGCCGCCGCCCAGCTCGCCTACCTGCGGGCGCAACAAGCCCAGCTCGCGGCGGTTGAAACCCGGATGCACACTGCCCTCGATTCAGCCCGCGCCTTTAGCGGCGGGCAGTAGCGCGGGGTGGGGTGTGGCGGGCGCAAAGCGCCCGCTGGCGCACGTTGTTTAACGCGCTGCCCCCTGGCTTTGCGTCTCCGACGTGCGGTTGGAACGACCTGCGCCCACTACCCGCCCAACTCAAAACTTGCCGTCCATGCCCTTCCCCAAAAACCTGCCGCCCGCCCTGCTGCTGCTGCTGCTCGCCGCCTGCACCACCCCGCCCGAACGCCTGCCCTACCTGGGCGAGCGCGACGTGCGGGCCAACCCCAACGGCGGCCCGGCCGACACCGTTTTCGCCACCGCACCCGCCTTCCGGCTCGTCAATCAGGATGGCCGGCGCATCGCCAACGCCGACCTCGCGGGCCGCGTTTACCTCACCGATTTCTTCTTCGCCACTTGCCCCGGCATCTGCCCCAAAGTGCAAAGCGAGCTGCTGAAAGTGTACCAGGAAACCGCCGACGACGACCGCCTGCGCTTCGTGTCCTTCACCATCGACCCCGCCCACGACACCGTGGCGGTGCTGCACACCTACGCCCAAAAACTTGGCGTGCCCGATGCCCGCAAGTGGCACTTCGCTACCTTCGCCTCGGCCAGCCGCGACTCGGTGTTTGCCCTGGCCAAAGCCTACTTCACCGCCGCCCAGCCCGAAACCGGTGCCCCCGGCGGCTTCGCCCACGCCGGCAACTTCGCCCTCATCGACGACCAGGGCCACATCCGCGGCCTCTACGACAGCCTCAACAAAGACGAAATGCGCCGCCTCCGCCACGACCTGCCCCTGCTGCTGGCCGAAGTGGACGAGCGGCGGAAGTGAGGGGTTTTGGGTTTTGGGTTTTAGGTTTTAGGTTTTAGGTTTTAGGTTTTAGGTTAAATTCCCCTCCCTTTCACTCTTTTTCCTCCTTTTAAACTCCGTGCGAAATATCTTAGGCGGTTTGTTCCTGCTTATCCTTCCAAGCTGCTTCGCCGACAAAAGCACCTCCGGCGCGGCGCTCTACCAGGACCACTGCGCCGGCTGCCACGGCGAGCAGGGCCAGGGGCTGGGCCGCCTCATCCCGCCGCTGGCCGGGGCCGACTACCTCGAAAAACACCGCTACGAGCTGCCCTGCCTCATCCGCCACGGCATGAACCACCCCATCGTCGTCAATGGCGTGGCCTACCAGCAAGTTATGCCCGGCGACAGCCTCACGCCGGCCAAAATCACCAACCTGCTCAATTACGTCGAGAATAGCTGGGGCAACCAGCACACCCGCCGCACCATCGCCGAAACCACCGACTTGCTCCGGGCCTGCCCCGTAGTGGAGTAGCGCGGGTTTTCAACCCGCGCGTGAGCGGCCCGTTA
>JANYFQ010000617.1 GCA_025362615.1 Hymenobacter sp.
CAAAAAAGCCGCCCGCCCGCACCACCTGGGGCCGCCATTAACTTTCTAAACAGCTTCGCTGGCAAAGAACAAAGCAATGACCAATCAGCGAAATCATCTTAAATCAGCCTTAAAATCAGTGATTTATTTACCCCGCCCCTCCACAATGATTTTGAGCGTGTACAGAATGACGCGGAAGTCCATCGCCAGGCTCATGTTTTCGATGTACAAAATGTCGAATTTGAGGCGCTCCACCATTTGCTCCACGGTTTCGGCGTAGCCGTATTTTACCTGGCCCAGGCTAGTCAGGCCCGGCCGCACGCGGTGCAAATGGCGGTAGTGCGGCGCGATTTTGACGATTTTGTCGATGAAAAACTGGCGCTCCGGGCGGGGGCCGACCACGCTCATGTCGCCCTTGATGACGTTCCAGAACTGGGGCAGCTCGTCGAGGCGCACTTTTCGCATGAAGCGGCCCCATTTGGTGATGCGCGGGTCGTGGTCGGAGCTGAGGGCGGGGCCGGCTTTTTCGGCATCCACGAACATCGAGCGGAACTTGATGATGGCAAACGGGTGGCCGTTTTTGCCAATGCGCGGCTGCCGGTAGAAGATGGGGCCGGGCGAGGAAAGCCGGACCATGAGGGCCGTAAAAGCGTAAATCCACCAAAAGAAAAACAGGAACAGCACCGAGGCCACCACGTCGAAGCCGCGTTTGACTACCACCTGCCACACGGGCAGCAAATCCTGCTTGATTTCGATGAGCGGCGTACCAAACAAGTGGTTCACCTTCACCGACCCCAGCAGCATCTGATAGAGGTCGGGCAGGACGCTGATGCGGGCCGGGGTACCTTCGAGCTGCGCCAGAATTTGTTGAATTTTACGGTGTTCGCTGGGTTCGATGGCGATGATGACCTGCTCGATTTTGTGGGCCCGCACCAGGGCCGGCAGGCGGGTGTAGCTGCCCAGGGCGGGCAGGGCGGCGGCGAGGGCAGCGTCGGGCGGGCCGTTTTCGAGGACGGGGGCGAAGCCCACCACCCGCAGGCCCAGGTGCCGGCCGGTGAGGGCCAGCTCGTTGGCCGTATCCAGCGCCAGCCGGCTGCTGCCTACCAGCAGCGTCGGAAACGAAATAATACCGCGCCGCACCAGGCGCTGTACGCTGCTCACGGCCAGGGTGCGGGCCACGCCGGTAAGCACGAAATGCACCAGAAAATACGCCGTTATCGTCTTGTAATACAGGCGGTAGTTGTTCACGCCCTGGTCGTCGAGCAGCAGGGCGAAGAAGATGACGATGGCCCCCAGAAACGACACCCGCGCCAGCCGGATAAGCTCGGTGAGGCGCGACTTGCGGTAGATGTCGCGGTATTCGCCAAGCAAGGCGTATAGGACGGTCCAGAAAGCGGCAATCATCAGGGCCGAGCCGGAGAGGAAAAACAAGTCGCCCTCGGAGAAGCGGTAGCCGGTAATTTCGCTCAGCAGGTACTTGCGCAGCAGGAAAAACACCATCCAGGCCAGCAGGGCGGCCGTAAAATCGGCGGCCACGAGCTTGATGTACTGAAATCGGCGAAGTAGCTGCAAAGCGGCGGGCGGAGGTAGTTTTGGGACGACAAAGGTAGGTTTGGTTGGTTTTTGGTTGGTGACTGTACCACCAAGCTGTGCTGCCACCGGAGGGGTCTCGCGTTGAACGAAATTGTTCTGCGACAACCTCCGCGAGACCAAGCTGTGCTTGGTGGTACAGCCGCACTCGGCAACAATTTAGCAGTCAAACAATTCAGCAATTAAACCAACAATGACCGACCACTACCGACACCGGGGACAACGGCGGGGGCTGGTGACGGCCCTGCGCGGGCGTGGCATTGCCGACGAGCACGTGCTGGCGGCCATCGGAGCCGTGCCGCGCCACCTCTTCTTCGACCCCGGCTTCGAGGCCCACGCCTACCACGACAAAGCCTTCCCGATTGGCGAGGGCCAGACCATCTCGCAGCCCTACACCGTGGCCTACCAAACCGCGCTCCTGGGCCTGCAACCCAACCACCGGGTGCTGGAAGTGGGCACCGGCTCGGGCTACCAATGCGCGGTGCTGCTGCAACTTACGCCCCTGGTTCACAGCATCGAATGCAACGCCGTGCTCTTTGAGCGCACCGCGCAGTTGCTGGCCCGGCTGGATGTGGGGCGGCCCGACCTGCACTGCGGCGACGGCTCGCTGGGGCTGCCCGAAGCCGCGCCCTACGACGCCATTTTGGTGACAGCCGGGGCCCCGGCCCTGCCCCCGGCGCTGCTGCGGCAGCTCAAAATCGGCGGGCGGTTGGTGATTCCCGTCGGCGATGCCGGGCAGCAGCGCATGGTGCGCGTAGTGCGCGAAGGCCCCAATAACTACCTGCGCGAGGAATTGGAAGAATTTCGGTTCGTGCCCCTGCGCGGCGCGGCTGGTTGGCGAACGTAACTTTTGCGTAATTTTAAGCCGGCAATTTTTTTCGGCTGGAAGGGGGTGTTGGGTTCTCGGTGTTGGGTGTTTGGGTGTTGGGTTTTAGGTGTTCGGTTTTAGGTGTTGGGTGTTGGATTTTGAGAGTCAAGAGTTCAGAAACAGATACAGTAAAGACCCAACATCTAAAAACCGAACACCTGAAACCGAACACCTAAAACCCCAACACCTAACACCCAGCACCCAGCACCCAACACCGAGAACCACGAGCACAACAGCCCGGCGCCCGGCCCGTGGCTGCGGCCGAAACTTATTTCTTCCGTTTCTAATTCAACAACCACTCGCTCCCCCTTTCCCTCCATCTCATGTTTGTACGCTTACCCAGCGGAAAATTTTTGGCCCTCGCCATTGCCCTGATTTTGGCCGCGTTGCGCCCGGTAGCGGCTCAGGACCAACGCTCCTATCCCGAACACGGCTACGGCTTTCGGTGCGCGTTCGACAGTGTGCAGGATGCCGCCTGGCGGCGCGACCCCGCCGCCAAACTCCGCTACCAGGATTTTTTGCGGCAGGTGCGCGAGCTGCCCGCCGCCGACCTGGCCCGCCTCGCCGCCGCCCCCGACGTGACGGTGCCCGTGGTGATGCACATCATCCACACCGGCGGCAGCAACAACATTTCGGATGCGCAGGTGCAAGATGCCATGCGGGTTATCAATCAGGATTTTAGCAAAACCAATTTCGATACGGCCGACGTTATTCCGGCCTTTCGGAGCCGCTACGCCAACGTGGGCTACCGCTTCCGGCTGGCCCGGCGCGACCCCAACGGCAACTGCACCACGGGCATCACCCGCACGTATTCGACCGACACCAACATCGGCGACGACCGGGTGAAGGGCCTCATTGCCTGGGACCAGAACCGCTACCTCAACATCTGGATTTGCACGGCTGCCAACGGCGCCGGCGGCTACGCCTACCTGCCCTGCCAGGGCGGGGCCGGCGACGGCATCGTGATTCGCAACGCCCAGTTTGGCTCGGTGGGCACGGCGGCCAACGGCGGCAACTTGGCCGTGCGCTCGCTGACCCACGAAATCGGGCATTACTTTGGCCTGCCCCACACCTGGGGCGGCTCCAACACCCCCGGCCTGGCCAGCAACTGCAACCTCGACGACGGCATTGCCGATACGCCCAACACCATCGGCAGCCAAACCAGTTGCAGTGCGCCCTACAACGGCGGCACGGTGCTTACCAACTTCAACCCCTGCGGACCGCTGGCCAACGTGCAGAACTACATGGACTATTCGAACTGCACCCGAATGTTTACCACCGGCCAGAAGGCCGTGATGCGGGCCTCCCTGGCCCTTACTTGCCGCAGCGGCCTCATCACGGCGGCCAACCTGGCGGCCACCGGCACCAACGACGGCTACCCCGGCGGCACCTGCGCCCCGGTAGTGGCGTTTCGGAGCAGCTCGGCCACCCTTTGCGAAGGCGATTTGGTGAGCTTCATCGACGACTCGTACAACGCCGACCTCACGGCCCCCGGCGTGGTGTATAACTGGCAGTTTGCGGGCGGCACACCGGCCACCTCCAACCAACGGGCGCCGCTGGTGCAGTACAACACGGCGGGGGTGTACGCCGTCACGCTCACCATCACCACGGCCGGGGGCAGCGGCACGCTCACCCGCACCGGGCTGGTGCAGGTGAGCGGGCCGGGCACGGGCCTGCGGGCCCCGCTGGCGGAGTCGTTCGAAAACCCCGATTTCCCGCTCAACTTTGCCGCCCCCGACCTCCGCAACTGGGCTTCTACTTCGACCTCGACGGCCAGCGCCGCCCGCTGGGCACGCGTGGCCACCAACCAGAGCGGGGTGCCGGTGGTGCCCGACGGCGCGGCCTGCGTGCGGATGCGCAGCTCACAGCTCACCACTGCGCCCACCATCACCTACCTCACTTCGCCCAACATTGACTTGAGCGCGTTTTCGGCCACTAATCCGCCCGTGCTGCGCTTCAGCCGCGCCTACATCCGGCGGGCCGGCATTGGCCCCGAAACCTTGCAGGTGCAAGCCAGCACCGATTGCGGGGTGAGCTGGCAGACCGAAATAACGTACTCGGCGGCCACCCTGAGCACCGTTGGGGCCCGCCTGCAAAACGGTTTCGTGCCCGACTCCCTTCAGTTCTGGCAAACCCTGAGCCTGCCCATCGACCCCATCTACCTGGGCAGCCCCCGGTTTCAGCTACGCTTTGCGCTGAACAGCCGCCAGGGCAACGACTTTTACCTCGATGCCGTGCGCCTGGGGCTGCCCACGCCGGTACGAACCGCCGCCTTTGCGCGGGCCGGGTTGCAGCTGGCACCCAACCCCTATACTGCCGAAACTACCATAGCCCTCACATTGGCCCGCCCCGCCCGTGCGGCCGTGCAGCTCACCGATGCCCTGGGCCGGGTGCTGGGCACCGGACCGGTGCGGGCGCTGCCCGGTGGCACGCACCAACTGCCGCTGCCCGTCAGCAACTTACGACCCGGCCTGTACGTGGTGCGGGTGCTGCTCGACGGACAGCCATACACCACCAAACTGGTGGTGGAGTAAATTCATGGGGCGGGGCCGCGTGGCCCCGCCGTGCGGCCGTTGCGCCGCAGCCTGGCCGCTGATGGTTATGCCATTGCGACGCAATGCGTATCTTTAGGCTGTTTTTCGGCCGCTGTTTCGGCTGGCCCCTGGCTGCTTCTCCCGTTTCTTTTCTCGTTTGCTTTCCCACCTCTTTCAACTCCGATGCTGAAAAAACTTTTACCCGCCCTGGCCCTGGCCGTCTGCGGCCTGCTGGGCACGGCTACGGCCCAGGCCCAAACCGCCTCCGAACAGGCCCGCCCCTGCGACTACGACCGGCAGCAGGCCCTGTATTTCGCCGCCCACCCCGGCGAGGAAACCCGCTACCGTGCCATGCTGCGCGACGTAGCCAACAACCTCAACAACCCGGCCCAGCAGCGTGCCCTGGCTGCCGCCCCCGACGTGACGGTGCCCGTCGTCGTCCATGTGCTGTACACGACCATACCGGGCAGCAACGCCATACCGGCCTACATCACCACTAACAATCAAATCCGGGATGCGATTGATTCGGTGAACCTTGATTACAGTAAGATGAACTACGACACGGCGCTCATCATCCCGCGCTTTCGGCCCATCATCGCCAACGTGGGCTTCAAGTTCCGCCTGGCCCGGCTCGACCCCAACGGCAACCCCACCACGGGCATCACGCGCCACAACGTCTTCGAGGCCAGCTACGGCACGGCCGGCGTTCAGAACGTAGTGTACTGGGACCCCAACCGCTACCTCAACGTCTGGATTGTGGAGGCCATTTCCAGCGGAGCCGGCGGCTACACCTTCGGCAACCTCTGCCCCGGCGGGGCCAGCACCGACGGCGTGGTGATTCTGCGCCAGCAGTTTGGGGTGAACAGGCTGTGCAGCAACAACCTTTGCCAACGGTCGCTGACCCACGAAATCGGCCACTTCTTTGGGGTGTCGCACACCTGGGGCCGCACCAATACGCCGGGCATGGCCAGCAACTGCACGTTCAACAACGGCAACGGCGACGGCGTGGCCGACACGCCGCTGACGGCCGGCTACGACCAGGCCAGCCAGGGGGCCTGTAATACGGCCTACGCCCCGTGCCGCGATGCCAACAACCAGCCCATCGTCTCCAACGTGCAGAATTACATGGACTATTCCGATTGCCTGCGGATGTTCACCAACGGGCAGAAGGCCGTGATGCGCGGCCTGCTCACCGACCCGCGCTATAGCTGCCGGGCCAACCTGGTGTCGGCGGCCAACCTCGTCCGCACTGGCACCAACGACGGCTACGTGGCCGCACTCGGAACCCCCATCGTGGACTTTACGCCCACCCGAACGACGGTGTGCGAAAACACCCCGGTTTCGTTCCGCGATTACTCCTACAACATTCCCGTCGGCAGCGGCACCATCACCTACACCTGGAGCTTTCCGGGCGGTACGCCCGCCACGGCCACCGGCTCCACGGCCACCACGAGCTACGCCACGGCCGGCTTCTACGACGTGACCCTGACCGTGACCACGGCCGGCGGCACCGGCACCTCCACCGCCACCAGCCTCATCAAGGTGAGCGGCCCGGCAGCGGGCTTGGCCGGCCCCGTGATTGAGTCGTTCGAGACGCCCAACTTCTTTGCTGCCTTCCCGCCGCCTTCGCTGCGCGGCTACAGCACCAGTGGCAACACGCCCGTGGGCACCCTCAACCTGCCCGGCTACCCCTCGCTGTCGGTGCGCTGGCAGCAGACCAACAACGTCAACATCCCAGCGGCTGACGGCACCAACTACCTGCTCGTCCGCAACTCGACCTACGTGCCCCGGGCCGTGAGCGTCCTGACCACGCCCAACATCGACCTGGGTGGGATGCAGGGAGCGCCATTTGTGGAGTTCAGCCGCTTCCTGGCCCCGCGCTTCGATGCGTCGGGCAACCCCATCATTGGCACCGAAAGCCTGGTGGTGGCCGGCAGCATCGACTGCGGCGTTACTTACAACACCATCGCCAACCTCTCGGCCCTGCAACTCTACACCACCAGTGTGCCCACCTCGGCCGTGCCCACTGCCGTCACCGACTGGCAGTCCCTGCGTATCCTTATGCCGCAGTACCAGGGTACCCGCCGCCTACAACTGCGCTTCACGATGACCAACGGCACCACCGCCAGCAACAACTTCTTCTTCGATGCCCTGCACGTCAGTACGATTTCGTCTGCCCGCGCCAGCCTCGCCGACCGGGGCATTGCCCTCTACCCCAACCCGCTCACCAACGAAACGGCCTTGCACCTGACGCTGCCCGCCACCACCCAAATCGGGGTGCGCCTCACCGACGTGCTGGGCCGCGAAGTGCTGGCCCTGCCGGCCAAAGCCTACGCCGCCGGCCCGCAAACCATCGCCCTGCTCCCCGCCACCCGCAACCTGCCCGCCGGCATCTACGTGGTGCGAGTAGCCCTTGATGGCCAGGTGTACAGCAGCAAACTGACGGTGCAGTAACCCCGCCGCTGGCACGCGCTTTTCCGCTGCAAAAGCGCCCCGGCCGCCTGGCCGGGGCGCTTTTTTGTGCCCGCCCAAAGCAGTGGCCGTACCTTTGAGGCGGGTGCCCAAAGCCACCAAAACCGTTAAGCGCTTAGTTTTAGGTGTTGGGTGTTCGGTATTGGGTTTTCAGTGTTGATAATCAGAAATTGGAAACAGGCCCACCACCAAAAATTCAACACCCAACACCTAAAACCCAACACCTAAAACCCAAAACCTAAAACCAAGCACTCAACGGCTCCGCACCGAACATTCAAGCACTAATCAAAGAATGCGCAAGCAAAAACCCGTCGCCGACTCGTTCGTCATCATGACCGAACTGGTGCTGCCCAACGACACCAACACGCTCAACAACCTGATGGGCGGGCGCATGATGCACCTGATGGACATTGCCGCCGCCATCGCCGCCCAGAAGCACTCCAACCGCATCGTCGTTACGGCTTCGGTCGATAATGTTTCGTTTCGGGATGCTATTCGCTTGGGCAACGTCGTCACGCTACAGGCGCAAGTCACACGGGCTTTCAGCTCCAGTATGGAAGTTCACATCGACGTGTGGGCCGAAGACATCCCGAGCGGCACGAAGATGAAAACCAACGAAGCCTTCTTCACCTTCGTGGCCGTCGACCAGTCGGGCCGCCCCATCGACGTGCCCGAAGCCACCCCCGAAACCCCCGAAGAAGTCCGCCTCTACGAAGGGGCCCTGCGCCGTCGGCAGCTCCGCCTCGTGCTGGCCGGCCGCATGAAACCCGCTGAAGCCGAGGAGCTACGCGCCTTATTCGACCTCGACGGCACGGGCAAGTGAGTTCCCGGCACGGTGGTATACTGTTCAACGCGAGAGCAGCAAAAGCGACAATATTAAGCTGCCAGACCATCAGTTTTTATCCTCGCATTCACCCTTTTGTGCGTCATAAGCAATGCAAATTGGCAACCTGGCTTTTCTCGAAAACTTTTACACCGACGTGACGCTGTTCGTGCCGCCAGAGGCAGTTGCGCCCGTCGGCACAACCATAGCCCCGGTCGCGCCACTTTTGGCAGTGGCCACGGCGGCGGCTGTGGTGCCTGCGATGCCTGCCGCACCGGTCCTATTAGCTACTTCGGTGCTGCCTGCCCTGGCTCCGGCCGCACCAGTGATTGTGGTTTCGGCAGCACCGGTAGCCGCCGCTTCGGCCGCTCTAGCTGCTGCCACGTCTGCCCCAGCCGCCGTGCCGCCTGCCCGGCCGCCCGTGGCCCCGGCCCGGCTGCCCGAAGCCGCGCTGCTCGCCGCACCGGCCGCCGCCCCCATTGCCCCTCCTCCTGTTGCAGTGCCAGTGGCCCCCGCGCAACTTACGCCCTTCAGCACGTTGGGCACCAACGCGCAAGGTGTGGTGCTGCTCGTACGCCTGCCCCCCGACCAGTTCACCAAATTGTCGCGCAACGTCTTTCTCAACAAGATGTTGCAGGCCCTCGGACTGGTCATGGCCGACGTGGTGCTGGTGAACGTGGAGTCGCACCTGCCCGTGGCCCTCACCAGCCTGCGCCACGAGCTGGCCGCCACCCAAATCGTCGCCTTCGGCCGCAACCTGCTCGACGTGACGGTCCGCAACACCCAAATTTACGAGCCGGTGCAGTTCCCGCAACTCGGGTTTGCCTACCTGGCCGCCGCCGAAATTGAAATGGTGGAGTACGATATCAGCCTGAAAAAACGCCTCTGGCCGGGCCTGCAAGCCATGTTTTTGCGGTAGCGCGGGTTTTCAACCCGTGCGTTGGACCGTAGTTCCAATGCTCAACCCGCAAAAAAGCCCGCAAAACCATTTCGGCTTGCGGGCTTTTTTTGTGAATTTACGTTCTGGCAGTCGTTACGCGCGGGTTGAAAACCCGCGTTACTTCACCACTTCGGCCAGCTTGGCGGCCAGCGCCTCGCCGCGCAGGTTTTTGGCGATGATGTGGCCTTCGGGGTCCAGCAAAAACGACTGCGGGATGGACGTAATTTTGTAGAGCGCCGCCGGGGCGCTCTGCCAGCCGCCGAGGTCCGAAACGTGGTTGGGCCACACGAGGCCATCGGCGGCAATGGCACTGGTCCAGCGGCTTTTATCCTGGTCAAGCGACACCGAATAAACGGTAAAGCCCTTGCCTTTGTCCTTAAATTTCTGGTAGGCCGCCACCACCGCTGGGTTCTCCTTACGGCAGGGGCCGCACCAGCTCGCCCAGAAGTCGAGCAACACGTACTTGCCCCGCAGGCTGCTTAGGGCCAGCATTTTGCCATCGGGCATGGCGGCGTTGATGTCGGTGGCCAGCGCACCGGGGGCGGTGGCCCGCACGGCGTCGAGGCGGCTCACGAGTTGTAGCGTGTAGGGCGAGGCCGGGTTGGCCTTGCGCTGCTGCCCGGCAATGCTGTCGGCAAAAGCAAATTCTTCTTCGGGGTTGATGAACGCGCCCGCCGCGAAGCCCGCCGCCACGCTGCGCCCGTTACGCCGGATGATGCTCTTGACGCGGGCGTTGGTGCCGCCCTGCACGGCATTGTATTGCGCCTGAATGGCCTGCATCTCCTCCTGCTTTCCGGCTTGGTCTGCTGCCTGATAGCGCTGCCCCAGGCTCTCCATCTCCGCCTTCGAGCCGTACAAAACACGGGTGAGCTGTTGCAGCATTTCCGCGTCTTTGCTGCCGGTGGCGGTGTAGGTGCCGGGCAGGTTTTTGGCATCGCCGGCGAGCATCACGCGGGTTTTGTTGTCGAGCAGCACCAGCACCTGGTTGTTATCGTCGAGCTTAACCTGGTAGATGCCGGAGGTCGGAGCCGTGCCTTTGAAGGCAAACTTGCCCGCCGCGTCGGTCTTAACCTGCGTCTTCTCGACAAACTGATTATTAGCCAGTTCGGAGAGCCGCACGGTAGTGCCAGCGGGTGCGTTTTTCAGTTGGCCGGCTATCTCGTAGCCATCGGCGGCCACGGCGTTTTGGCAGGCGTTGGCCAGGCCCAGCACGGTGGCGGCCACAAACAAGGGTTTTATCATGGAGGTAGGCATCAAGTAGAAGCGAAGTGTGAAGATAACGGCCAAAGGCCGTTTTATTGTTCCAAGAGCGGCGTAGCGCGGGTTTTCAACCCGCGACGAGCGCAGCGAGTGCCTCGCGCAAAGGCTGGCGCAAAGGCTGGCGCAAAG
>JANYFQ010000662.1 GCA_025362615.1 Hymenobacter sp.
TGAGCGCGCGGTCGAACGGGTCGCGGTGGTGGTGGGGCAGGGTTTGCAGATGTAGCAGGTGGCCGAGGCGGAGCGGCAGAATATTAATGCCAGCCGGAACCAGGTCGTGCAGGGGCCGCAGCAGGAAAAGTTTGCCGCTGCTGGTTTTGATGGCAATTTCCCAGAGGCTGACGATGCTGACGCACTTGCGGTGTGCAGGGTCGATGATGAGTGCCCGATGGGCATTACTCAACCGGGTGTTGCCTGTTACGTACCACAGCAGCGCGTGGGTATCAAAAAGAATTCTCATGCTACATATACTCTTCAAATTCTTCCAGTGGCGCGTCAAAGTCGTCGGCCATGTAGGCGATGAAGTGTTTTCCGGCCCCAAACTCCAAGGGCAAGCGCGGACTGCCGTCGCTCAAGAACGGGCTGAGTACCTCAATATCGTCCTCGAAAAGTAGCTGGTTGGGGTGCGGCGGGCTGACTACGGCGGCTCCTTGCGGTGCTTCCGAAGCGGCTGCTGTGGTACGGGTGGCCTTCTGCCAGAGGTAGTCAATAAAATCGGCGGCCTGCGCCTGCAAATGGGCGGGCAGGGCCGAAAATTTCGAAATTGAAGCCAAGTTGTTCATGGCGGCAAATCAAGGTTGAGTTGATGGGGCAACGCAAGCGTCCGCTGGTAGGTGCCGGGCCCTTAGCCCATTGTGTGGTACACGGCCTGCACGTCCTCGTCTTCCTCGAACTTTTCAATCAATTTTTCCACTTCTTCGGCCTGCTCGTCGGTGAGGGCGGTGGTGGTGTTGGGCACGCGCTGGAGGGTGGCGCTGACGACGTTGAGGGCTTTGGCTTCGATGGCTTTTTGGAGTTGGCCGAAGTCGGTGAAAGCGCACTCGACCACGATATAGTCACTCACGGCACCGTGTTCGTCCTCTTCCTGGGCTTCGTACACGTCTTCGGCCCCGGCGTCAATCAACTCCAATTCCAGGTCGTCGCGGTCGAGGCCGGCGGCGGCCAATTTGAAAACGCCTTTGCGGGTGAAAGTATAGTCGGAGCTGCCGGCTGTGCCGAGGGTGCCGCTGTTGCGGTTGAAGTACAGGCGCACGTTGCTCACGGTGCGGGTGGGGTTGTCGGTGGCGCACTCGACGACGATGGCGATGCCGTGGGGGCCATAGCCTTCATAGACAACTTCTTGATAGTCTTTTTCGTCCTTGCCGGTGGCGCGTTTGATGGCGGCTTCCACGCGGTCTTTGGGCATATTTACGCCTTTTGCGTTGAGCATGGCCGAGCGCAGGCGGGCGTTGGTGTCGGGGTTGGGGCCGGAGTCTTTGACGGCCATCACAATCTCTTTGCCGATGCGGGTGAAGTCCTTGGACATCCGGTCCCAGCGTTTCATTTTGCGGCCTTTCCGAAATTCAAATGCGCGTCCCATTAATCAATGAGTGAAGGAGTGAGTGAGTGAATGAGTGAATGGGCAGTGAGTGACCGGCTGTAGTTGGGCCGCGATTTACGCCTAAACGGGGCGCAATTTAGCGACGGGGGCGGGGCTTGCTAGGTGTGACGGGCTTTTTGAGGCGCTGCTGGGGTTGGCGTGAGCGCAACACTTTGGTGGAAGTTGGGGCCAGGTCGTCGGGTGCCGGGGAGTATAGCGGCGCGTGGCTGCCCTGTCGGACTTCAAACAGCTCGTAGCGGCCTTCGTTGCCGGGCGGATAGCCGGCCAGGTTGATGCGGAGGCGGCCGGTGGCGGGTTCGTAGCGGTAGGTGCCGCGCTGCACGTCGGGGCCTTTGAGGTCGCTGAAGGCGAAGACGATGCTGTCGGGGGCCGGGAAGCTGACGCGGCCGGTTTGGGCGAAGTAGCGCGGCCCGGCCGGAAACACGATGGAGAGGCTTTTGTGGTAGGTGCCGTCGGCGTTCAGCCGGAGGCTGCCGCCCACGTTGGGCACGGCAGTAAGTGAGTCGGGGCCGGGCGTGGTGCGGTCGAGCACGGTGTAAGCGGCGTAGGCGTAGGTAGCGGGCGGTGGTCCGGCCTGGGCCAGGCACTGGCCGGCGGCAAGCAAACTGCTGCCAGCCAAGAGGCAGACGAATGCGTTGGGCATTAGTTCAGCGGTTCGAGCAGGGGCAGCAGCTCGTGGCGGTAGGCGTACAGGCGGTCGGCCTCGGTGCCGTGGCCGTACTGAATGTAGAGAGGCGAAGGCGAGGGCAAGGCCAGCTGCGGCAAGGTAGTGGCCGCGTCGGGCAGGGCCTCGTTGAACCATTTCTGGGCTTGTTTGCTGGTGAAATACAGCTTTTTGAGCCGGGGGTTTTCGAGCAGGCCGCGCAGGGTATCGGTTTGAAATTCCCGGTCGTAGAGGTCGGCATCGCGCGAGCCGTTGGGTTTGCGGCGGCGGGCGGCGGCCACCACATCCGTCACGCCCATGTGCAGCGACGTGAGCAGGGCTTTTTGCGCCACGATGGTGTTGAGGGGGCGGTCGAATACCTGCTCCAGCAAGTGCCAGAGGCTGTGGGCGTGGGTGCCGTAGTACCAGGTTTCGGGCGCGGCGGGCGCGTCGGCTTTGGTGGATTGCCAGCCCGGAAACGTGCCGATGAGCAGGTAAGCGCAGGGTTCGGGGATAAACGGAGCGAACGGGTGACGTTCGAGAAGGATTTCGGCAGCCATGAGGAATGCGAATGCAGTAGTAAGTTGCAAAGGTTGCGCCCCAAACACATTAAACCAACCGCCATAAATGCCTGATTTCCTCCGCGACCTCATTCGCCCCGCCGCCGAGCTGCCCGAAGCCGACGTGTGCCTCGTGGGCCTGCCCCTCGATTTTGGCACCGTGCTCGAAGGCGGCCGGGCCGGGGCCGTTCACGCCCCCGAAGCCCTGCGCCGCGAGCTGCGCCGCTACCACAAAACGTACAACCTCGAATACGATATTTCGCTCGAAAACCTGCGGATTGCCGACGCCGGCAACGTGGACCTGCGCCAGCCCGACCACCCCGAAAACCACCGCCGCATCCGCGAGCGGCTGGCCCAACTGTGCCGCCAATACCCCCGCGTGGTGGTGCTGGGCGGCTCGCACGATGGCACGTATTCGACGGTGCGCGGCCTGGCCGATGCCCACGGCGGCGGCCCGGTGGGCGGCCTGAATTTCGATGCCCACGCCGACGTGAAAAACCGCGACGACCTGGGCAGCGGCACCCCGTTTGGGCGGCTCCTGCGCGAGGGCTTTCTGGCGGGTGAGCGGTTCACCGAATTGGGTTTGCACTCGAACTTGAACGTGCAGGCCGACCTCGATTTTCTGCATCAGCAGCGGGCCACGGTGGTGCCGCTGGCTCAAATTCAGGCCGATGGGATGAATTATTACGCCAGTCGGGCATTGCAACGGGCGGGCAATGTGGGGTTTATGAGTTTCGATATTGACGGCTGCGCCTCGGCCTACGCCCCGGCCGTGAGTGCGCCCAGCGCCGAGGGCTTCACGCCCCGGCAGGCCACGGAAGCGGCTTTTTTGGCGGGCCGGAGCGCGGCCGTGCGCTTGTTTGAAGTGGTGGAGTTGAACCCGGTGTACGACCGCGACAGCCAAACTGCGCGGCTGGGGGCGACGATTATTGCCGCTTATTTGACAGGCGTGGCGGCGGGGTGAGTAGGCGGGTATGCCCGACCACTGGCCTACCGCAGTTTTTCAACCCTTGCCTAACTTGCATCTTCGTTGCCGGTTACGTCCGCAACGGTCACAACTATCCCCCTCAAACCCACCCCCAACTCCCCGCCCATGCCCGCCGCCGAACTCAACCTCGAAGCCAATTCCATTGCCCAGAACCCAACGGAGGCCGGCCGGCCGATGTTCTACGAATTCAAGCCCGAAGAAACCGTTAAGGCCCAGCACGGCAGTGTGTTGCGCTGCAAAACCTGGGAGGCCGAAGCCGCGCTGCGGATGCTCGAAAACAACCTCGACCCCGCCGTGAGCCTCGTGTACGACGAGCTGATTGTGTACGGCGGTGCCGGCCGCGCCGCCCGCAACTGGAAAGAATACCAGGTGATTGTGAAAACCCTCAAAGAGTTGGAGGCCGACGAAACCATGCTCGTGCAGTCGGGCAAGGCCGTGGGCGTGCTTAAAACCTGGGCCCACGCCCCGCGTGTGCTCATCGCCAACTCCAACATCGTGCCCGCCTGGAGCACCCAGGAATACTTCGATGAGCTGGACCGCATGGGCCTGATGATGTACGGCCAGATGACGGCCGGCTCCTGGATTTACATCGCCACCCAGGGCATTTTGCAGGGCACCTACGAAACCCTGGCCGCGCTGGCCGACAAGCACTTCGGCGGCACCCTGGCCGGTACGCTCACCGTCACGGCCGGCCTCGGCGGCATGAGCGGCGCCCAGCCCCTGGCCGTGACGATGAACGACGGCGTGTGCCTCGTCATCGAGCCGATTGACGAGCGCGTGCAGCAAAAAGTACGCGAGGGTTACGTGGACGAACAGGCCACGTCATTGGCCCACGCCCTGCAACTCTGCCACGCGAAAAAGGCGGCTAAGGTGGGCTACTCCGTCGGCCTCACCGGCAACGCGGCCACGCTGCTGCCGCAGCTCGTGGAGATGGGCGTGGTGGTGGACGTGGTGACCGACCAGACCTCGGCCCACGACCTGATGGATTACCTGCCGGAAGGCGAAATCGACCAGGTGCTGGCCCTGCGCCAGCACAACCCGGCCGAGTTCAAGCAGCAGGCCCTCAGCTCCATCGTGAAGCACGTGCAGGCCATTCTGGATTTGCAAAACCGGGGCACCGTGGCCGTGGACTACGGCAACAACCTACGCGGGCAGGCCGAAAAAGGCGGCCTCACGGTGCGCGACGAACACGGGCAGTTTCTGTATCCGGGCTTCGTGCCGGCCTACATCCGGCCGCTGTTTTGCGAGGGCAAGGGGCCGTTTCGCTGGTGCGCCCTCAGCGGCGACCCGGCCGACATTCTGCGTATCGACCGCGCCCTGCTCGAAACCTTCCCCGACAACAAGATGCTGGCCCGCTGGATTGAAAAGGCCCAGGCCAAGGTGCCCTTCATCGGCCTGCCGGCCCGCGTGTGCTGGCTGGGCTACGGCGAGCGCGAAAAATTCGGCCTCGTCATCAACGACTTAGTGGCCAGCGGCGAGGTGTCGGCCCCCATCGTCATCGGCCGCGACCACCTCGACTGCGGCTCGGTGGCCAGCCCCAACCGCGAAACCGAAGGCATGAAAGACGGCTCGGATGCCGTATCGGACTGGCCTTTGCTCAACGCCCTGGCCACCACCGCCAGCGGCGCCGACTGGGTGAGCCTGCACAACGGCGGCGGCGTGGGCATCGGCAACTCCACCCACTCGGGCATGGTCATCGTGGCCACCGGCACCCCCGAAAAAGCCGAGCGCCTCAAGCGCGTCCTCACCGCCGACCCCGGCCTGGGCGTGTT
>JANYFQ010000705.1 GCA_025362615.1 Hymenobacter sp.
CTTTGCGAAGCAGCACTCCGCCGTGCTTCAGCAGGTCGTCCATGTGTTCGGCTTTGCCTTGAAATACGTGGTATGCGCTTTCGAAAGTGCGGGCAAGGTCTTCGGGAAGAATCTTTTCGAGTTGAACTTCGAGGTCGTTGGCAGCCATGAGAATGGGAGAAGGAAGTGAAAGGGAAAACGGCCAAGTGGCAACAGCCGCCGCCCGGTTTGTACGGAGAAGGCCGCCATGCGGTTATGCTTCTCAAACCGGCCCGTCGGGGTTTAGAGGCGGCCTTCGGCTTCGTAGCGCAACGTGTCGAAAAACACTAATTTTTGCCGGCCCCGCACGCTGTAGCGGCGCAGTTGGCCGGCAGTCAGGGCCAGCTCCAGGTGCTTCTCGGTGCTGAAAAGCGCGTTTTCCTGGCGGATATCGGCCGCGATTTCTTCGGCTTTGCCGTTGGCTATCAGCACCATTAGCCGGCCGACGGGCGCGTTGGCCTGGCCCGACCGCCGGGTGTAAATGCGCCGCACTTTGCCACCGGGCAGCATCGTCGAATCGACGGTGTACGTGCCGCGCAGGGCCGCTTTGTTGATGTCGGCCTGGTAAAAAATCTGCAGTTCGTCGGGCCAACGCACGGCGGCCACGCGCACGGTTTCGGTGGGGCCGCCCCGCAGGTTTACGCGCTTGGTGGTGCCGGAAGCCTGCGCCACCAGGTCCTTCACCTGCTGGTCGAGCAAACCTTTTACGTCAAAATAAAGCGGCTTGCGGGCCGATGCGGGCGCTTCGGCCGGTGCCCCGCCGCAGCCTGCCAGCGCCAGGGGCAACGCCAGCAGCAGGCACCGGTACGTTGCCAAAAACCAGCGGCTACGCATCGGCGAGGGCGGGGCGTAAGAGGCTAACGCCATTCATTTCAGTGGGTTGCGGCAAGCCCATCAACGCTAGCACGGTGGGCGCAATGTCGCCGAGCTTGCCATCGGCCAGGGTGCCGTAATAATCGTGGTCGGCCAGGATGCAGGGTACCAGGTTGGTGGTGTGGGCCGTGTTGGGCGAGCCGTCGGCGTTGCGCATAAACTCGGCATTGCCGTGGTCGGCGATGATGATGCAAGCGTAATTAGCGGCCAAGGCGGTTTCGACCACCGCACGGGCGCAGGCATCGGCCGTTTCCACGGCCCGCACCACGGCCTCGAACACGCCGGTGTGGCCCACCATATCGGGATTGGCGAAGTTAAGCACCACAAAGTCAGCCACTTTTGCTTGTAGCTCTGGTACCAGGGCATCGCGCAGGTCGGCGGCGCTCATTTCGGGCTGCAAGTCGTAGGTCGCTACTTTGGGCGAGGGCTTGAGGATGCGGGTTTCGCCGATAAACGGGTTTTCGCGCCCGCCCGAGAAGAAAAACGTGACGTGCGGATATTTCTCGGTTTCGGCGATGCGAATTTGAGTCCTGCCGTTTACGGCCAGCACTTCGCCGAGCGTGTTGTCGAGGTTATCTTTCTCAAAAACCGGCGTTACGCCCACAAACGTGCTGTCGTAGTTCGTTAGGGTAAGGTAGTGCAGATTGAGGCGTTGCATCCCGAAGGCGTGGTTGTCGTGCTGGGTCAGCACTTCGGTTATTTCGCGGCCCCGGTCGGTGCGAAAATTGAAGCACAGCACCACGTCGCCCTCCTGAATAGTGGCCAGCGGCAGGCCATCCGGCCCGGTCTTGACGATGGGTTTCAGAAACTCGTCCGTCACGCCTTCTTTGTACTGCTCCTGAACGCTCTGAATCAGGTTCTGCGACGGGGCACCGAGGCCGTTTACCAGCAAGTCGTAGGCTATTTTGACGCGCTCCCAACGCTGGTCGCGGTCCATGGCGTAGTAGCGGCCCACAACGGAGGCGATTTTGGCCCCCGTGCGCTCGACGTGCAATTCCAGGTCGTTGATGAAACGGACGCCGCTTTTGGGGTCGGTGTCGCGCCCGTCGGTGAAGGCGTGAACGAACACCCGGCGCACCCCTGCCTCGCGGGCCAACGTGCAAAGCGCCTTTACGTGCTCGATGTGCGAATGCACCCCACCATCCGAAAGTAACCCAATAAGGTGCAGGGGCTTGTCGTTCTCCACAGCGTACTCGAAGGCTTTGACCAGCGCCGGCACCTGCCCCAGCTTGCGCTCCCGAATGGCTTTGCCGATGCGCACCAGCTCCTGGTCCACGACGCGGCCCGCGCCGATGTTCATGTGGCCGACTTCCGAGTTGCCCATCTGGCCTTCGGGCAGCCCCACGGCCTCGCCCGAAGCTTGCAGTTTGCTGTGCGGGTACTTGGCCAGCATTTCGTGGTAGAAGGGAGCCCTGGCGGCATCCACGGCCGAAACCTCGGGGTTGGGGGCAATGCCCCAGCCGTCCAAAATAACGAGTAAAACCTGCTTGCTCATAGTTGCGTTGCGGATGAATGTCGGTGGCGAAGGTACGGCGCACGGCGTGTTGCGGGTTATGATTACCTTCGGCCAACGGAGGGCCAGCAACCCACGTTTCGGGCCTTTGTTTACAACGCAACGGGCCTGCTTACAGCTCGTGTTTCGGGGTTGTGGCACTATTTTCGCTTGCCTCACGAAGTCCGCGTATGACGCAATTAGTACTCCTGTTAATGAAACGCTATTATTTTCGTGCCCTGCTTCTGAGCTGCCTCTGGCTGCTGGCGCAGGCACCCGCTTTCGCGCAGGGTGCCGACAACCTGGCGGCCGTGCGCCTGGCACTCCGCAATGGCTCTTCGCGTGAGCTGTCGCAGTATTTCGCCCCGACAGTAGAAGTGGGCTTTGACGGTGATAAACAAGGCTACAGCGCCACGCAGGCCGAGTTTGTGATGAAAAGTTTTTTCAGCAAAACCGCGCCCGCCAGCTTCGAATTTATTCACACCGGAGCCAGCAACGAGGGCATTCCCTACGCCATTGGTCGTTATACTGGCAAAAGCGGCACCTACCGCGTTTTCATCAAGCTGAAATCGTCCAAAGCTCCGCCGATGATTGACACGCTGGACTTTACAAAAGAGTAATACGGGTTTTTAACCTGTGCCGTAGCACTCAGTACCACGGGTTTTCAACCCGTGCCCCCGCACTCAAAGAGCAAACCCCAGCTTCGGCCGGGGTTTTTTTGTGCCCGATGCGGAGCAGCCCACTGACAGACGCAAGCCAGGCGACCGCCTTGTGCGCGGGTTGAAAACCCGCGTTACGCCCCACGGCCGAAACGGTCGTAATTTTGCGCCGTGCTTACTGCTCCTTACCTGACCCCGGCTGCCCTTACCACCTTCATTCGCACGGCGTTGGCCGAAGACGTGGGCGACGGCGACCATTCCTCGCTGGCCGCGATTCCGGCCACGGCCCGCAACCGCGCCCACCTGCTCGTCAAAGACCACGGCGTGCTGGCGGGTATGGCCCTGGCCCCGCTGATTTTTGCCGAAGTCGATGCGGAGCTGCAAATGCAGGCGCTTTTGCCCGACGGCAGCACCGTCAAACCCGGCGACATTGCCTTCATCGTCGAAGGCCCGGCCCGCAGCATTCTCACCGCCGAGCGCCTGGTGCTCAATTGTATGCAGCGCATGAGCGGCATTGCCACCTACACGGCGCATCTCAGCGCGCTGCTGGCCGGCACCACCGCCAAACTCCTCGACACGCGCAAAACCACGCCCAACTTTCGGCTCTGCGAGAAGTGGGCCGTGCTCATCGGCGGCGGCGTAAACCACCGCTACGGCCTCTTCGACGGCATCATCCTCAAAGACAACCACGTCGATTACGCGGGCGGCATCGCTCCGGCCATCGCGGCGACGCAGCAGTACCTGAAAAACACGGGCCGGCAACTGCCCATCGTGGTCGAAACCCGCACTTTGGCCGAAGTACAACAAGTGTTGGATGCCGGTGGCATCCAACGCATTATGCTTGACAATATGCCGCCCGTCCTGCTCCGGCAGGCCGTGGAGTTGATTGCTGGCCGCTACCCCACCGAGGCCAGTGGCGGCATCACCGAAACCACCATTGCCGCCGTGGCGGCCACGGGCGTGAGCTACATCTCGGTGGGTGCCCTCACGCACTCGGCCGGCAGCCTCGACCTGAGCCTCAAAGCCACTAATCACTGATTTTAAGGGTGATTTTTAATGATTGCACTGATTTTCGGTGTCGAAGTCGGTATCAAAATCGAGGACGGTTTTGTTGGTTGATTGTCAGTGTTATTTCTGAATAAGTCCACCCTCACAATCAGCGAAATCATTGAAAATCAATGATGAAATCATCAGAAATCGGCCTTGACATCAGCGGTTCACAATCAGCGAAATCATTAAAAATCATCCTTAAAATCAGTGATGAAATCATTAGAAATCAGCCTTAAAATCAGTGATTTATGAATCAACCCAATCAACGCGGCGGCGGCGGCTTCCGGCAGGCCCAACAAGCTGCGCCGATGGCTATTCGCACCAAAAAAACCCAGTTCAGCACCGACGAGTACACCAAGCTGGCGATGGCCGAGGTGTGGCGTAAAGATTGGCCTTATGCGCTCGTTCCCTTTGTGTTGGGGCTGTTGCCGGCGTTGTTTGTGCATTCGTTCTGGTGGCTCCTGTTATCCGTGGTGCTGACGCTGCTGTTCGTGGTGCTGCGCTCGGCGCAGGTGCAGGGCGTAACGCAGATGGAACAGAGCAAGCCCCTCTTCGAGCGCATGGCGTTTGAGGTGGACAACCGCAACGTGCTCATGCGGGTAAGCCCCGAAAAGGCGATGCAGCTCACTTGGGACATGATAGGCCGCGCCCGTCGGCACGAGAGTGCGTATCTGCTTTACCTCAAGCCTGGTATCCCGCCGGCGGGGTTGGCCGCGTGGCGCTTGTGGGTGGCCCGCACCTTCGACGTGCCCGTGTTTTTGCAGCTGCCCTACAAAATATTCAACTCCGACAACGACCGCAAGCTGTTCGAAGCCATGTTGCGCCGTAAGGATTTGCTGCCCGGCGAGGCAGCTTAAAACAAGTTTCTTGTCGCTGGTTTCTTGTTTCTCGTTAGATTTCAATCGCTGACCCGAAACCTGTAATAAGGAACCGACAACAAGAAACCGACCAACAAGAAACCAGCAACAAGAAACAAGAAACACCCATGAAAAATACCCTGCCCCGCCTGTTGGCTTTTGCCGCTACTGCCTTGGTTTTCACCGCTTGCAGCAGCGAGCCGTCGGATTGGCGCCCCGACCAAAAAGTGTCGCACGACATGGTGGAGCCGGGTACCCGCAGCACCGAGAATTTCGAGGAAGGCCACAGCGTTGGCCTGGAAGCGGACATCAAGGAGCACGAAGAAAGCATTGAAAAAGCCGAAAGCAAGGTGAAAACCGAAGCCCCCGGCGATGCCTCACAATCGGCCAACTCGGTGGAAGCCATGCAGAAGCACGGGGCCACCATGCAAGCCGTGGAAGAAGGCAATACCCCTGCCGCCCGCCAGGCGGAAACCGGGAAATAGGCCCCCGTCGACGGGTGTAGATTGAATTTCGTTCGGAGCGGTTTTGGGTTGTGCAGGCAACCTGGAACCGCTTTTCGGCCGTTTGCCAAGCTGGAATTTGCTGGCAGATTGCCACGGCCCGGCCGGTGCCCTTTTGCTTATGTGGATTGTCTTTTTTTTGCTGTTGTTGCCGGTGCTGGGCGCGGGTTGGGCGGCGGGCCGGTTGCCGGTGCAGCACAGCAGCCGCTGGCTGAAACCGCTGCTGGCTTTCAGTGGGGCGTACCTCTTTACACTCACTGTCACGCACTTGCTGCCCGAGGCGCTGACGCTCGACCCCGCGCATCCGCACCGGGTGGGCTACTGGGTGCTGGCGGGTTTTTTTGGGCAGATGCTGCTGGAATTGGTGTCGCAGGGCGTGGAGCACGGGCACGTACACTTGCACCCGCCGGCTCAGGGCCACGCGGCGGGGCTGACGAGCGGGATACCGTTGGGCCTACTGGGGGCGCTGGGGCTGCATTCGTTTCTGGAAGGCAGCATCTTGCTGGTTAATACGAATTTGGGCGGCGAAGTGAGTAGTAATTTCTACGCCATTGCTGCCGGTGTGGCCCTGCACCATATGCCGGCGGCTTTTGCACTGGCTACGCTGTTGCGGTTGCGGCTGGGCCGCACGGGGAGAGCTTGGCCCTGGCTGGCGTTGTTTGCGCTGGCCTCGCCAGCGGGGCTGCTGGTAGGCAACTACCTGGTGCCGGCCGGCCTGCTGCGCGGGGGGCTTTTCGCGGCATTGCTGGGCTTGGTGGCGGGCAGCTTCCTGCACGTTTCGACCACTATCTTGTTCGAAACCAGCCCCGAGCACAAGCTCAATTGGCCGAAGCTGGTGGCTACGATGCTGGGGTTGGCCCTGGCGCTGGTGGTGGCGTAGGGTGGTACACCGTTCTAAACCAACCGCCGCCCTTCGTTGTATCTTCGTCCAACGCTGCTATCCAGAAAGACCGAGGGACCGGGCCCTGTGACGTCTTGGCAACCTACCGCGAGTAGGTGCCAACTCCCGTTCCGTCAAGCAATTGACGGAAGAAGATGCCAGCCGGAGCCGGGCCTTTCGAGGCGCGGCGCTTTTTCTGGATAGCCGCGTTTTCGCCGCTTTTTATCCCGATTGAGTCATGTCTGCGCCCGCTGCTGCCCCCATTTTTGAAGTTATTGCCTCCGCCATTGAGGCGCAACAATCGCCCCTGTACGCCATTTTGCGCCAGCGTCTGCTGGTGCTCGATGGCGCGATGGGCACCATGATTCAGCGCCACCCGCTGACCGAGGAGGACTTTCGCGGCACCCGCTTTGCCGACCACCCCAAGCCCCTGTGCGGCAACAACGACCTGCTGAGCCTCACGCGGCCGGATATCATCCGGGGCATTCACGCCGAATACTTTGCGGCCGGGGCTGACATGGTGGAAACTAACACCTTCAGCGGCACTTCCATCGCGCAGGCCGATTACGGCCTGGAACACCTGGCGTACGAGCTGAATTACGCGTCGGCCCGCCTGGCCCGCGAGGCGGCCGACGCTTACGCCACGCCCGCGCAGCCGCGCTTCGTGGCCGGGGCCGTAGGGCCGACCAACCGCACCGCCTCGCTCTCGCCCGACGTGAACCGCCCCGGCTACCGCGCCGTGACCTTTGACGAGCTGGCCACCGCTTACCTGGAGCAAGTGCGCGGGCTGATGGACGGCGGCGTGGACGCGCTGCTCATCGAAACCATCTTCGATACGCTCAACGCCAAAGCGGCGCTCTACGCCGTGCAAAAGTTTTTCGATGACGGCGGGCGCGTGGTGCCGCTCATGATTTCGGGCACCATCACCGACGCTTCGGGCCGCACGCTGAGCGGCCAGACGGTGGGCGCTTTTTGGAACAGCATCAGCCACTTGCCGCTGCTGAGCGTGGGCCTGAACTGCGCCCTGGGTGCCAGCCAGCTCCGGCAATACGTGGAGGAGTTGAGCCGCATTGCCGATGTCCACATTTCCGCCTACCCCAACGCCGGCCTGCCCAACGCCTTCGGTGGCTACGACGAGTCGGCCGAGGAATTTGCGGCGCTGGTGGAGGAGTATTTGAAGGACGGCATCGTGACGGTGGTGGGCGGCTGTTGCGGCACCACGCCCCGGCACATTGCGGAGCTGAGCAGGCTGGCGGGGAAGTACGCGCCGCGTCAGTTAGCAGTTAAGAGTGAAGCGTTAAGAGTTGAAACGGAGGCAACTTCTCAATCAGCTCTCAACTCCCAACTCTCAACTCTCAACTCAACAAAGTTAGCCGGTCTCGAGCCCTTCAACATCACCCCCGACAGCCTGTTTGTGAACATCGGCGAGCGCTGCAACGTGACCGGCTCGCGGGCCTTCGCCCGGCTCATCCGCAGCGGCGACTACGATGCAGCCCTGGCCGTGGCCCGCGCCCAGGTGGAGGGCGGGGCGCAGCTTCTCGACATCAACATGGACGAAGGAATGCTCGACTCGGAGCAGGCCATGACGACGTTTTTGCACCTCATCGCCTCGGAACCCGACATTGCGCGGGTGCCGCTGATGCTGGATTCCTCGAAGTGGAGCGTGCTCGAAGCCGGCCTGAAGTGCGTGCAGGGCAAAAGCATCGTCAACTCGATTTCGCTGAAAGAAGGGCCGGACGTGTTTTTGCAGCGGGCCCGCACCGTGCGCCAGTACGGGGCCGCCGTGGTGGTGATGGCGTTTGACGAAGCCGGCCAAGCCGACACGCTGGCCCGCCGCCAGGAAATATGCCAGCGCAGCTACAACTTGCTGCGGAGCATCGATTTCCCGGCCACGGACATCATCTTCGACCCCAATATCCTCATTGTTGGCACCGGCATGGAGGAGCACCGCAACTACGCCGTCGATTTTATTGAGGCCGTGCGTTGGATAAAAGCCACGCTGCCCGGTGCGCTCACCAGCGGCGGCGTGAGCAACATCAGCTTTTCGTTTCGGGGCAACGAAACGGTGCGCGAGGCCATGCACGCCGCCTTTCTCTACCACGCCATTCGCGCCGGGCTCGACATGGGCATCGTGAACCCCAACCAGTTGGCCGTGTACGATGAGGTTCCAAAAGATTTGCTGGGCCTGGTGGAAGACGTGCTGCTTAATCGCCGGGCCGACGCCACCGAGCGCCTCGTGGAATTTGCCGACACGGTGAAGCAAAAGGACAAGGCCGAGGTAGTGGCCGACGAGTGGCGCAGCCTGCCCGTGTGGGACCGCCTGCAACACGCGCTGGTGAAGGGCATCACCGAATTTATTGACGAGGACACCGAGGAAGTGCGCCAGCAAGTCGGGCGGCCCCTGGAAGTCATCGAAGGCCCGCTGATGGCCGGCATGAACGTGGTGGGCGACCTGTTCGGGGCCGGCAAAATGTTCCTGCCCCAGGTGGTGAAATCGGCGCGGGTGATGAAAAAAGCCGTGGCCTACCTGGAGCCGTATTTGCTGGCCGATAAGCAGGGTTCGGAGCGCCAGACGGCCGGCAAAATCCTGATGGCCACGGTGAAGGGCGACGTGCACGACATCGGCAAGAACATTGTGGGCGTGGTGCTGGCCTGCAACAACTTCGACATTGTGGACCTGGGCGTGATGGTGCCGCTGGAGCGCATTCTGGACGAAGCCGTGAAGCAGCAGGCCGATATTATTGGCCTCTCCGGCCTCATC